>JAEXGP010000353.1 GCA_023450775.1 Actinomycetes bacterium
GTTCGTGCCCCACGGCGACGCCGGCGACGCCTGGCTGCCCACCAACCTGTCCCGCGGCCCGTGGGATCCGCGTGCCTGTCACGGCGGCGCGCCCGCCGCGCTCATCGCACGCGAGCTCGAGCGTTGCCCGCTGCCGACCACGCGCGACGGCGACGCCCCGGTCCCCATGCGGCTGGCCAGGGTCACCATCGAGCTCGTCCGACCGGTGCCGGTCGGGCCGCTCCGCCTGTCGGCCGAGGTGGTCCGTCCGGGCCGAAAGGTCAGCCTGGTCGAGGCGACCGTGACCTCGATCGACGACGACGTGGTGGTGGCCCTGGCCCGAGCGCTGCGCATCCGGGAGTCCGAGATCGCCTTCCACGACGCCGGCCCGGGCGGGGCGGCTGCGCACGGCATCGACGACGTGCCGCCACCCGTGCCACCGGCCGCGGACGACGTGAGCTTCGAGTCCGCCGACTACGCCGGCTTCCACAACGGCGGGACCGAGCACCGGTTCGTGCGCGGCACGTTCGGCGTGCCCGGTCCCGTGTTCGACTGGATCCGCCTCGCCGTGCCGGTGGTGCCGGGCGAGGAGCCGTCGCCGTGGCAGCGGGCGATGGCGGCGTCCGACTTCGGCAACGGCATCGCCTCGAGCGTCGGCTTCGGCGAGGGCCTCTTCATCAACCCCGACCTCACGGTGCACCTGTGGCGCGAACCGGTCGGCGAGTGGATCGGCATGGAGTCGGTCATGCGCACCTCCACGAACGGGATCGGCGCGAGCGACTCGGCCATGTGGGACCAGCACGGCCGCATCGGCCGCGGCAACCAGTCCCTGCTGCTCGACGTCCTCTAGCGCCTGCGTTCTGTTCCACCTCTCCGACGCTGGAGCGTCGAGAAGGTGGAACGAAAGCCGGTGAGGGGGCGGTCGACCTGCGCCGCTGATCAGCCGAGGCGGTCGAGGACGTTGCGGGTGATGCGCTCGACGGTCGGATCGGGGGCGCCGTCGTCGGCCGACGGGTCCTGCTCCAGTCCGTAGGCCCATTCCGTGCAGCCGACGGTCACGACCGTGCCGGTGGCCGCGGCGTCGGACGGCGAGCCCGGTCCGCCGTCGTCGCCGTCGGGGTGCGTCCAGGTCGCCATCACGGCGTGGCCGTGGCGCAGGCGGTCCTGCGCCGCCGCCGAGTCGTCGCCCAGCAGGCGCGCCGCGTGGAAGGCGAGCTCGTACTCGGCACCCTCCTCGACGGGCAGCGGGGTGGTCAGCTCGTCGAAGCCGGTGGCCGGGGCGGTGGCCAGCACCTGGAGCCCGGCCGGGGTGCCCGGGGTGCCGGGAGTGGCGGGGGCGGGGAGGCCGTCCGTCATCGTCAGCTCGGTGCCGTCGCACTCGTAGCCGACCACGCGGGCCTCGGTGCCGAAGAGGTCGCCGCGGCGCAGCTCGGTGTTGTGGAACAGCCAGTGGCCGTGGCGGTGGACCTCGTAGCCGCCGGCGCCGCGCGGGGCGCTGAGGTGCGTCCGGTGGTAGCCGCCGCGGGTGAAGGTCACGCCGGTCATGGCCGATTCGGGCCGGCCGGTGAGCGGGTCGGACCACATGGAGGTGACCCGCTCCTGTCGATCGGTGCCCATGACCGGGTCCTCGCGGTAGCGGTGCTTCCACGCCACCATCCGCCGGTCGCCGTCCTCCAGGCGGACCTGCCAGTACGAGGTGTTGCCCGACAGGAAGGCCACGTTGCCGCCGCCCGCGACGAAGCGCTCGACGGCATCACGCATGCCCCATGTCCAGTACTCGTCGTGGCCGACCGACAGCAGCAGGCGTCGTCCGTCGAGGAGCGTCCGGGCGGTGTCGGGGTGCAGCTCGGAGTCCAGGTCGGCGTCGATGCAGACGTCGAGGGCGATGCCGTTGCGCTCGGCCCAGCGCACGAACCGCAGCTCCTGGCCGGCCCAGCCCGCCATGCCGTGCCACAGCGACAACTCGTGCTCCACCGAGTAGGTCAGGAACTGCTCGACCGGGTCGACGACGCGTTCGCCGGGCGCGTGCTCCTTGGCCAGGAACCCGTTGGCCAGCGGGCGTTGCGGCGACATGGTGACGCCGCCCGTGTAGAGGTTGCGCCCGCCGACGTCGTTGTACGCGTTCCAGGTGTTGGTCGCGAGCTTGAGCAACGGCGTTCCGGGCGTGGGGGTCGTCGGTCGGACGACGAACCACGCGCTCACGGGATCGGTGCCGTCGGGTCCGGAGGTGCGAACGAGGTGGAGCCCGCTCTGCCAGTCGCCGACCGGCACCACGACGGTCGGCGCCCAGATGCACCCCTCCTCGGGAGCGTCGGGCGGCATCGGCTGCTCGGGGGCCACGACGGTCTGGTCCGACGTCCACACGACGGTGGGGACCAGCCCGTCGCGCACCACCTCGACGGTGAGCGGCGATCTCCCGTCGCCCGAGAGGTGGACGTCGACGTCCTCACCGGCGACGACGCTCTGGGGCCAGCAGTACCCGACGGTGCCCATGCCCGGACCCTACGCGGCACCCCCGCCCCGGTTCTGTTCCACCTTTTCGACGCTGCAGCGTCGAAAAGGTGGAACAGAACCCCAGGGGGGAGCGGTCCCCGGTGACACGGCGTGGCCCGCCCTCCCACCATCGGCGAGATGTTCGACGTGATCGCCACCGACCTCGCCGAGTCCCACAACGGCGTGGTGTCCGCCCACATGCTCCGGTCGCACGGCGTCAGCGCCTCGGCCATCCGATCCATCCGAGAGTCGCGCCACTGGGACGAGCCGTTCCACGGCGTCTTCGTCCGTACCGGGACGCCGGCGACGATCGAGCGCGACCTGGCGATCTCGACGCTCGCAGCCGGGCCCGGCGCGGCGCTGTCGCACGAGCCAGGGTTCTGGCTCTGGGGTCTGACCTGGTGCCGGACAGATCCCGTGCACATCGTCAGGACGGCACGGAAGGGACCGCGCCCCGAGGGCGTCGTCGTGCACACGGTCCGGCTGCTGCCCGACTCGTGGGTGACCGAGCATCGCGGCATCCGTGTGGGGAGACCCGAACTGCTGGCGATGCAGGCCTTCGCGACGATGCCGCCAGGTCGAGCCGAGCGACTCGTCGAGCGGATGTGGTCGATGCGGCTGCTGTCGGGACTGTCGCTCCAGCGGTTCGCCGACGAGATGGGTCGATCGGGACGGAACGGGATCGGTGGCGTGCGCGAGTACCTCGAGGCGCGGCCGGGCGACTACCTCCCGTCGGCCAGCAACGTCGAGACCCGCACGATGCAGGTCCTCCGCGACGTATGGATCGAGGTGCGCCCGCAGGTCAACGTGGGTTCCGACGAGGTGTGGGCCGGTCGGGTGGACTTCGTGGTCGTCGATCTGCCGATCGT
Source organism: Actinomycetes bacterium (assembly GCA_023450775.1). Classification (GTDB taxonomy): domain Bacteria; phylum Actinomycetota; class Acidimicrobiia; order Acidimicrobiales; family Microtrichaceae; genus Dermatobacter. The sequence continues at coordinate 3,342 of JAEXGP010000353.1, forward strand.
CATCGAGGTCCAGAGCCAGGAGCACCACACCTCGCTCACCGACGCCGAGTCGGACAGGAGGCGGCGCTCCGCGCTCGAGGCCGCGGGGTGGATCTGGGTCGAGGTGTGGGACACCGAGGTGTGGACGACGCCTGAGGTCGTGGTCGCCAAGGTCCGAGCGGCGATCGCCGAGGCGCGACGCCGCGGGTTGTCCCTCCGCCCCACCCCGTGACTGCGCCCACCGGCCGGCTGTGCGTTTCGTTCCACCTTTTCGACGCGTCGACGTAGAAAAGGTGGAACAGAACCCCGCCCGGGGGTCAGTTGCCGCTGGTGGCGATCGAGGTGGTGGTGTCGCGGGACTGGTCCGGCCGCAGGTCGATGATCAACCGGTCGTCCTTGTCGACCTTCCACGGGAAGGCCTCGAGCTTGGAGCCGTCGGAACCGCCGGAGCCGTCGGCGGACCAGGTGGTGTCGCGGCAGAGCTCGCCGACGGCGTCGCGACCCTCCGACGCGTCCGTCGCCCGGCGCTCCTCGAAGAGGTTGCGGTCCGCGTTCCACGACAGGAAGCACCCCTCCGACGCTCCCGGCGCGACGGCCGACAGCGCAACCCACTGCTGGTTGTCGTCGTCGCCGAAGTGGTTGACGTAGATGGGCTGGCGCTGGCCACGGCCCGACACGTCGCTGAACAGCAGCGGCCCGTCCTCGGCGATCTGCTTGGACATCCGGGCGGTGTAGCCGGCGTCGAACGTCTCATCGCCGAGCCGCACCTGCACCGGTCCCTTGCCGCCCGAGGCGAGCTGGATCATCCCCCAGGCGGCGATCACGGCGATCACGAGCGCCACGATGCCGACGACCACGGAGGTCGCCTGCTTGGTCCCGCTCCGTCGTTCCACCGGCACGACGCCCAGTATCCCCCGGGGCTCCGGCCGGCCGGAATTCGACCTGAGCGCCCGCCCATCCCGGGCCGGGATCCCGAGCCGGACCGGGCCCCATCCGGCGCCGTTCCCGGCGGCGGTACCGTCTGGTCGCCGAGCCCGGGGCGGCGGAGGAACCCCGGACCCGATCGAGAGGACG
>JAEXGP010000371.1 GCA_023450775.1 Actinomycetes bacterium
CGCACGTCGCTGACACGGCGTCGACGGTGGGGCCGGCCTGCGGGGCGGCCCCTCCGTCGCGTCCGGTCGACCCACCGGATTCTCGTGACATCGGAGTGCCGCCACGGTCGCCCAGTGGCGTCAGAACGCGGATGAACGGCGGGGGTACGGTCGGGCGCGATGCTGCACGGGACCGAGGGACCAGTCACCGCCGAGGGTCTGGCGCACTGGCTGCGCGCCTTCGTGGTCGACCAGATCGAGGAGCTCGTCGCCGAGCACGCCCCGGGCTGGCGGCTGCCCGCCACGTTCGGCGGCCACCGGGTCGAGCCCGACGTCGCCGCCGATCTCGTCTACACGCTGGGGCATCTGCACGCCGGGGACGTCGACCAGCTCGCCGGCACGCCGGTCGCCGACGCCGTGCGCACGGTGCTCTCTCGGATCGACGGGTCCCGCACCCACACCTTCTTCTCGTACCGAGTCGCCGAGACGCTGCTGCGGTGGGGCCCGACGTTCGACGGCAACCCGCTCCTCGACGGCCTGACCGATCCGCAGGTCGAGCAGGTCCGCACCGCCTGCGACTCGTCGGAGTGGCTGTCGCTGCTCGATGAGTCGATCCTGCCGCTCAACTATGCCGGCGTGCTCGCCCGTTGCGAGTCGGCCCGGCTGCGGCTCGGGCTGCCGGTCGAGGAGGCCGTGGTCGACGACCTGGTGGAGCGGGCCCGTGCCGTCCTGTCGTCCAACCCGTGGCACTACCTCGACGACTCCAACCACCACGTCGGTCGGTTCGACATCTACTCCGCCGACGTCTGGCTGTTCACCCAGCCCTTCGCCGATCGGCTCGGCCCGTTGTGGAGCGAGGGCATGTCCACCGCGCTCGCGCTCGTGGAGCGCGTCATGTCCGACGACGGCAGCGCCGTCACCTGGGGCCGGTCGACGGGGCCACTCGCCGGTGCGTTGACCATCGAGCTCGGTGCGCTCGCGGTGGCCGACGGTCTGGGCGACGACGCCGCGACCTGGTTGGGACGGGCGGCGCTGGCCGCATCGGCCATGCCCAGCTGGTTCGACGGTGGGGTCGTGAACGCCCACCAGCACCGCGACGCCGACGGGTACCGCGGTCCGTTCCGCCGGCTCCAGCTCACGCTCGACCTGCTCGGCAAGCTGGCCTGGGCGGCCAACCAGCTCGACCGTGCCGACGCGGACCTCACGGCCGCCCCCGATGGCGAGGTCCTCGCGCCCCGTGACGAGCTGATCCGCTTCGACGCCGACCGTCCCGCCGCGGTGTGGACCCACCGAGGCACCGCCGGCGGCCTCGTCGTGCCGTTCGTCGGTGCCAGCCGTAGCGACTACCTGGCCGCGCCCCGGGCGCCCGGGCGCTACGAGGTCCCGGTCGACTCCGACCTCGCCGCCTGGCTGCCAGTGCTCTGGCACGGCGACCGACGCGCCATTCCGTCGGGCGTCCCGACCTCGGTCGAGCACCGGTCAGGCGGGGTCCGCGCCACGTGGGACACGTTCACCTTCGGCGCCGAGATGGACCCACCGGCCGAGCCGTACACCTCTCCCGGATCGGCCACGGTCGACTACTCGGTCCGCGGCCGGACGCTGCACGTGCGCTGGGCGCTCACCGCCGAGCGGGGCCCCGACGCCATCTCGCTCGTCGTGCCCGAGCGCCCCGACCGGCCGCTGCGGGTGACCGCCCACGGCGATGCCGGCACCCACGTCCACTGCGACGAGGTCGACGTCAGCGGCATCGCGGAGTGGCGCTCGCACTGGTCGGCGTTCTCGACGGTGCACGAGGTGGAGATCGAACCCGAGGTGGCCGACGACGGCTCGATCCGCGCCGAGGTGTCGCTCACGATCACACCCCAGCTGCGGGTGGCGTCCACGGCGTTCGGACACCACTACGACCAGAGCCTGTACGGGCCGCTCACCGGGCTGGTCCGCGAGCTCGCCTGCCCGTGGGGACCGCTGGGCGATGCCACGGTGGACCCTTCGGCGGTCGACCTGCTCCACGTCCACTGGCCGGAGTGGCTGGCCTTCGACGACCTGCCGACCCACCGCTCGATCGTCGAGGAGGTGAAGGCCCGCCGCATCCCGGTCGTGTGGACCGCGCACAACCTGACGCCGCACGAGAAGCGGCCCGACGCCTTCGATCCGATCTACGACCTCTGGGCCGCGAGCGTCGATGCGATCATCCACCACAGCCACTCGGGCATGGAACGGTTCCGCGACCGCTACCCGTCGTCGGGCGGGGCGCTGCACGCCGTCATCCCCCACGGCCACTTCGGTGACCTCTGGACCGACCACCTCGACGAGGACCGCGAGGACGCCGAGCGCGCGCTCGGCCTGACGCCGTGCGACCTCCGCATCGGCATCGTCGGCGCGCCCCGCCGGGAGAAGCTGGTGGCCGAGTTCCTCCGCGGCGTCGCCGCCAGTTCCCGTGACGACATCCAGGTGGCGTGCTGGTCGCTCGCCGACACCGACGACGTCCCCGACGACCCACGCATCGTCGTCGCCGAGCCCTACGAGATGACCGACAGTGCCGCCTACGCGCAGCGGCTGGCGGTGTGCGACCTGCTGGCCATGCCGTTCGACCCCGAGGGCGAGATGCTGGCGACGGGCACGGTGTTCGACGCGGTCGGCCTCGGCATGCCCGTGCTGCGGTCCGACTGGAGCTTCCTGGTCGAGGTGCTCGGAGACGCCGGCATCGACGTCGGCCACACCGCCGAGTCGGTGGCCGCGGCGCTCGACGCCCTGGAGCCCGAGACGGTCCGGGCGGCGCGGCGGGCTGCCGTGGTCCGGCGCGACGAGCTGGCCTGGGACCTCATCTCGGCCCGCACCCTCGCGCTCTTCGAGGACGTCCTCGCGGCCCGCTGATCCGGCGTTTCGTTACCGCTCCGGCACCCGTTCACGTGCCGGGATGGGAACGAAGCGGCGGGAGCGGTCAGGCGATGCGGTCCATGTCGGCTGCGACCACCGGGTAGCGCGCCGGCTCGCCCGCCACCCACCGTTCGACCTCCTCGACCGCCAGCTCGGCCAGCCGCACCATCTCGGTGCCGGCCGCTCCGGCGACGTGTGGCGTGAGGAACACGTTGGGCAGCGCGCGCAGCGGCGAGTCGGCGGGCGTCGGCTCGACCGCCGTCACGTCGAGCACCGCGGAGATCCGGCCGGTCGACAGCTCGGCGATGAGCGCGTCCTCGTCGATGAGCCCGCCCCGGGCGGTGTTCACCAGGGTGGCGCCGTCGGGCAGAGCGGCCAGCTGCGCAGCACCGATCATCCCCTTCGTCGCCTCCACCTCGGGCGCGTGCAGGCTGAGCAGCTCGGCCCATGCGCACAGGTCGTCGAGCTCCATGCGCGCCACGCCGAGCGCCCGTGCGTCCTCCTCGGACAGGTACGGGTCGGCCACCGCGATCTCCAGGTCGTAGGGCCGCAGCAGCTCGATGACGATGCGACCGACGTGCGACGCACCGACCAGCCCGACGCGCCGGCCGACGTTGCCGATCCGGGTCGGGTCGATCGGCACCTTGGCGTCGGGATCCCGCTCTCTGGCCGCGAACGAGAACACGCCCTTGTTGGCGAAGAGGATCGCCGCCACGGTGTACTCGGCGACCGGCACGGCGTTGGCCGCGGCCGCGGAGGTGACCCGTACGTCCCTGGCCCACACGGCGTCGGTCACCTGCCACTTCACGGTCCCGGCGGCGTAGGCGAACAGCCGCAGCCGCGGCGCAGCGGCCATGACCTCCTCGGTCAGCGTGGGGCAGCCCCAGTGGCCGACCAGCACGTCGGTCCGGGCGAGCAGCTCGAGCGCCTCGGGCGTCGACAGGTCGTCCACCGGTTCGCCGCCGTGCAGCACGTCGCCGACCGCGTCGAGCCGGGCCCGCTGGTCCGCCGTGAAGGCGTAGTCGAGGAGACCCGGCATCATCGCGAGCAGGATCGTCGGTCGGTGCGGAACGTCGGCCATCACCGCATGATGGCAGCCCGATAGGTTGCGTCCCCGACGAACCGCGCCGGCCTGAGCCCGGGTCGCGTCGCGCCCGTATCGGGCGCGAGACGACCCGAGTTCCGGGGACTCGGTGCGGCGCCTGAGGCCGGGACGGATCGCGCCCGCATCGGGCGCGAGACGTCCCGAGTTCCGGGGCGGGCTACGGCGTGACGATCGGGAAGAAGAGCTCGAAGTCGTCGAGCAGGTCCGACAGCTGGGACAGCACTTCGGTCCGGCCCTCGACGGTGGTGTCGTCGCGGTCCGCCAGCTGCTCGAGCCGACCGGCGGTGACCGCCGCGACCAGCCCGGCGTGCGTGGTGCTGACCGTGGCCTCGGCGTCGGGGTGCGGACCCCCGGCACGATGGTGCAGCGCGCCGTTGGCGAGCCCGACCGCGTGGACCTCGCCGGATCCGCCGCCCCCGCCCTCGGCCGAGGCATCCCGCACCTCCAGCGTGAACGCCAGCTCGACGCCCGCGGCGCTCGGCCCGTTCAGGTGCACCCCGACGAACTGCAGCAGCATGTCGACGGTCATCGCCGCCATCACGTCGGGCTTCTCGGCGCTCTTGATCACCAGCGGCGGCGGCCCGTTCCGGAGCTCCTGCGCACCGGTCAGGTAGAAGGACCGCCACGGCCCCGATTCGGCCTGGTACCCCAGCTGCTCCAGCGCGTCGGCCTGCAGCGCGCGGGCCTCCATGTTGTCGGGCTCCGCGAACACCAGGTGATCGACCACCTGCGCCACCCACCGGTACTCCCCCGCCTCGAAGCTCTCGCGGGCACGCCGCAGCAGCTCGTCGGCCCCGCCCATGAACTCGACGTAGCGGGTGCCGGCCTCGACCGGCGGCAGCGGATGGAGGTGCGCCGGGTTGCCGTCGAAGAAGCCCAGGTAGCGCTGGTACACGGCCTTCACGTTGTGGTTGAGCGTGCCGTAGTAGTCCCGGTTGAAGAACTCGTCGCCGAGCGACGGCGGGAGGCGCAGCTCCTCGGCGATCTCCAGCGAGGTCAGCCCGTGGTTCGCCAGACGCATGGTCTGGTCGTGCAGGTACCGGTACAGGTCCCGCTGCGAGGCGAGGTGGTGGCGCATGGCGTCGGCGCCCCAGCGCGGCCAGTGGTGGCTGGCGAAGCTGACGTCGGCCCGATCCGCGTACAGCTCCAGCGACTCGTGCAGGTACGTCGACCAGCCGAGCGCGTCTCGGATCTGCGCACCCCGCGGCGTGTAGACGTTGTGGAACACCGCGGTGCAGTTCTCCGCCATGCACAGGGCCCGGTGGTCGGGGAACAGGAAGTTCATCTCGGCGGGCGCCTCGGTGCCCGGCGTGAGCTGGAACTCGATGCGGACGCCGTCGACGGTCAGCTCGGTGCCGGTCTCGGAGATCACCTCGGTCGGGGCGATCAGCCCGAAGGTGCCGAGCGGCGTCGTCTGGCCCAGACCGCTGCCGACCAGCCCCTGCGGCCCTCGGGGCAGCAGCACGCCGTACATGTAGGAGGCGCGGCGGGTCATCACGTTGCCGGCGATGACGTTCTCCGAGATCGCCGCCTCCAGGAACCCGGCCGGAGCGATGATCCGCACCCGCCCTGCGGCGACGTCCTCGTCGGTCGTGATGCCCCGCACGCCGGCGAAGTGGTCGACGTGGCTGTGCGTGTAGATCACGGCCACGACCGGTCGCGCGCCCAGCACGTCGTTGGCCAGGTCCAACGCGGCCCGCGCCGTCTCGGCCGACGTCAGCGGATCGATGACGATCCACCCGGTGTCGCCCCGGACGAACGTGATGTTCGACAGGTCGAAGCCCCGGACCTGGTGGATCCCGTCGACCACCTCGAACAGCCCCTCGATCGAACAGAGCTGGGACTGCCGCCAGAGGCTCGGGTTGACCGAGTCGGGTGCCTCGCCGTCCAGGAACGACCACGCGTCGAAGTCCCAGGTGACGCCGCCGCCCTCACCGGTGACCTGGCGCTCCGGTGACGACGCCACGCGCCCTCGCTCCGCGAGCTCGAAGTCGGTCCGGTCGCCGAAGGGCAGGGCGCCGCGGACCGCGGCGTTGGCCGCCGCGGTGGCGGGGGTGGCGGGCTTGGGCGACAGGTCGGGTGCGGTCATGGGCTGCTGCTCCTGGTCGACGGGGATGACCGGGCGGCGCAGGTGACCGCCCGTGAACGGTCGGGCTCAGACGCCGGCGCCGCCGCGACCCTCGCCGCCCGCGAACCGCTCCGCTCCGGCGAAGGTCTCGCCCGAGCGGATGGGTTCCAGGCCGAGCTCGGTCTCCCGGCCCATCGCCTGTTCGAACGGCAGGTCCCACTGCTCGTAGCTGGAGCGGCGGTCCGATCGCATGCACACCTGCGGGAACCCGGCGACCTGGTGGGCGAGCGCGACGGCGGCCTCGAGCGCCTGCCCCGCCGGCACCAACCGGTTGGCCAGGCCCATGGTCCGGGCCTCGTCCCCGGAGACGCCCCGCCCGGTGAGGATGAGGTCGAGCGCGTGGCTGTGGCCGATCAGCCGCGGCAACCGCACGGTGCCGCCGTCGATCAGCGGCACGCCCCATCGCCGGCAGTACACGCCGAACGTCGCGTCCTCGGCGGCCACTCGCAGGTCGCACCACAGGGCCAGCTCCAGACCGCCGGCGACGGCGTAGCCCTCGACGGCGGCGATCACCGGCTTGGACAGCTGCATCCGGGTGGGGCCCATCGGTCCGTCGTCGGCCATGTCCTCCGACACCCGGTTGCCGCGGCCGTCGCTGAAGCCGATCAGGTCGGCACCCGAGCAGAAGGTGCCGCCGGCGCCGGCGAGGACGGCGACCGACGCATCCGCATCGGCCTCGAAGTCACGGAAGGCGTCGGCCAGGAGCTGGGCCGTGGGACCGTCGACGGCGTTGCGCACGTCGGGCCGGTCGATCGTCACCACCGTGACCGGACCGTCCCGATCCACCCGGACGGCGTCTGGTGCATCCCCACTCACCCGCCCGACGCTAGCTCTCGACGCCGCCGCCACACCGGCCTTCGAGTTCGAGCGCCCGGACGGACGACCGCCCGTCGGCGGGTTTCGAGGCGGATGCGCAGCGGGTGGAATCCGATCGACCCGTCGTTACCGTTGACGGGGTGACCCTGAACGCAGACCTCACCCGCCCGCCCGCCGGTGTGTCCGTGCCGAGCTGCCCGATCTGCTCGGCCGCCCTGCACCTGGGTGGCACGTCGAGCGCCGACGGGACGGACTCGTTCCACTGCTGGACGTGTCCCAACGGCCACGGCCTGGCCATGACCCTCTCCGAGAGCTACGAACGGCTCCAGGAGGACGAGATCGACCACATCTGGCAGCAGGCCAGGACCGCCCCGCCCGGCCCGCTCACCAGCCCGTTCCACGACGGCCAGATGGTCCGGGTGACCGTCCGGGCCGACGGCGACGAGACGCCCGACGGCGCGGACGGCGACGGCGACGGCGCCGGCGCCGGCGCCGGCGCCGGCGCCGCGACGATCGTGGTCGACGTCGACGTGGACAACCAGTTCATCTGGCTCGATGCCGGTGAGCTCCAGGAGTTCCCCGCCGACCTCCCCGATCCCGAGCCGTCGCCCGAGGTGCTGGCGCGGGAGCAGGAGATCGTGGACCGCTTCGGCGTCGCCTACACCGATGCGGTCGAGGGACGGGAGGACCAGGAGCTCGCCGAGCGTCTGTACCGCCGCGTCGCCCGCCACCCGGGCGCGCTCGAGGCGCTCGACCGGGTGGGCCGCGGGATCACCGCATACTGACCGGCGCGGTCGCCCGCCGACGGCTGTCGGCCGCTCATGGCCGCCGGCGATACGTCGCCATCTGGCGGAACAGCTCCAGCACCCCCGGCTGCGGCGCGTCGGGATCCAGGTGCCGGTACACGGTGTGGACGTTGACCACGATCCGCTCGGCCTCGCCCAGCTCCGACCAGCGGTCCAGGTCGATGTCCGCGATGGCGTCCTCGGCCGACATGCCGCCCTCGAACCGCTCGGTGGCCTCCCGCTCGACGTGGCAGAGGTAGTCGCGGACCTCGAGCAGCTCCGCCACGCCGCACACGGGACCGTGACCGGGCACCACCGTCTGCACGCCCAGCCCTGCGATCAGGTCGATGGCGTCGCACCAGTTCGCGAGGGGCCCGGCCCACACGATCGGGGTGCCGCCGATGAAGCCGAGGTCGCCGACGAACACCACGCCCGACTCGGGCACGTGGACGATCACGTCGCCGGCGGTGTGCGCCGGACCGGCCTCGATGAGCTCCACCTGCGTGCCGGCCACGTCCAGGCCGAGCGAGCCGTCGAAGGTGCGGGTGGGAGCGGCCGGGCTGGCACCGGCGAAGTCGAACGGGCCGAACGCGTCGCGGACGTAGCGGTTGAGGTCGTCGTCGCCCAGGTCGTTGTCGACCATGGCACCGAGGAGCTCCGGCGGGACCTCGTCCATCTCCTCGGCGGTCGCACGTGAGGCGATGATCTCGACCGACTGCACGTCGTCGGCCCCGTCGGTCGGCGAGCCGTCGGCACCGGCACCTGCGCGGGCCCCGCCCACGAGTCCGTTGCCGTAGCAGTGGTCGCCGTTGGCGTGGGTGTTGACGAGCGTGCGGATCGGCCGGGCGGTGGTCACCGGCCGCATGTCGTCGAGCATCCGGCGGGTCAGCTCCGAGTCGAAGAGCGTGTCGACGAGCAGCGAGGAACCGTCGCCGCACACGAGCCCGGCGTTGGACCAGCCCCAACCCCCGTCGGGCTGCAGGTAGGCCAGCACCCCGTCGGCCACCTCGTGCAGGCCCCGGACGTAGTCCGGGCGTGCGTCCACTCCACGGTTCGCCCCCGTCCCCATGGCCGCGAGGCTAGTGCCGCATCCGGGACCGCTCCCGGAGCCGACGGCTCCGAGGGTCAGGACTCCTCGGGGTCGGGCCAGGCGCCGAGGGCGTCGAGGATGGTGTCGAGGTGGCCGTCCAGGTGGTCCTCGTCCTCCGCCGAGTAGACCGACGACGCGAAGGCCTCGAAGCCCTCCGCCACCGAGCCGTCGGCCCGGAACGGCCCCGCCGCGCCGATCATCCACCCGCGGGCCGACGACCAGTGCGGCGACCGCAGCCGGAAGCGGAACAGGTGCACGGCGCCGTCGTCGGGGTGCTCCCCTGCCGCGAGCGTCTCGAGGTGCTCGAGCTCGTCGGGCCGGGTGCCGAGCTCGGTGTCGGCCGACAACCAGCGGACGAGCTCCGCCTCGGCGCGGGACCGGCCCGTGCGCCACGACGGCGAGAGCTCCTGCAACCGGTCGATCTCGGCGAGCCCGTCGAGCAGCTCGGCGCGTGCCTCGGGGTCGCGGGCGACCAGGTCCAGGCGCTCCGGAGCGACCGCCTGACCGGACGACAGGAGCGCCGTCGCACCCATGGCGCCGACCCGGGCGTCGGCGGACGACAGCACCCGCCGCAACGCCGGCGAAGCGATCTCGCCCGGCAGCGCGCGGAACAGCGACACGAGGGATCGCAGCCGGAACCGGTCGGCCCGGGTGCGGTCCCGCCCCGATCGCTCGTCGTCGGGTCCTTCGTCGACGCCGGCACGCCCCGGGCGCTCGCGTTCGGCCGTCGCGCGGTCACACGCCTCGACCAGGCCCGCCACCACGGGGGTCAGGCCGTCGGCGACGGCGACGTGCTCTCGCCGGTCCAACCGTCCCTCGGACACGAGCTGCTCCAGGAGCTCCGCCGCGTGCCAGGCCCAACCGGGCCGGGAGGCCACGTGGACGAGGGCCGGCACCATCTCGACCGCGGACGGCTCCTGCAGGGCCGGGGTCAGCAGCCCGCCGGTCGGCAGCGGGAGCAGGTCGGTGGGACCGTCCGGGCCGATCAGGAACGACAGGGACGTCACGCCGTCGGCGTCCCGACGCAGCGCGAGCAGGTGCAGCAGGACACGACGGACCCGCTCCGCGGACACCAGGTAGGCCGCCTCCACGTCGCGGACCTCGACCGCCCGGGGTGACCGGCAGAGGAGGCGGGCCAGGCGCAGCGCCGGATCGATCCGTTGGCTGCGCACCCACGGGTAGGCGAGCGTGGCTGCCTTGAGCAGCGCGCCGGCGCCGGCGGGGTCGGGCAGCCGGTCCCCCCAGCCGTCGATCAGGGCCAGGCCCTCGCGCCGTGCACCCTCGTCGGAACGGCGCAGGAGCGCCCGGACCGAGTCGACATCCGAGGCCGTCAGATCGGTCGCCCCGCCTGCATCCGCCGCCATGGACCAAGGGTGCCGGACGGTCGGAGCCCCGGCAATCCACAGGTCTACCCAGGGACCTGTTCCCGCTGGGCAATCCTTCCCGACCGGGCCCCTTGACCCCCGCTCCTCCCATGTGTCACTTCACGATCGTGATCGTGGCCGTCGTGGTCGTCACGTTGCCGGCCCAGTCCGACGCGACGACCGTGAAGCGGTGCGTTCCGACGGGCAACGCCGAGGCCGGCGAGCCCCAGGCCGGGCAGTCCGAGCGGACCCAGGCGATGCCGGAGCGGTCGTCGACCATGTCGCAGCCGAGCGCGAGCGGCTGACCCTTCTTGAACGTCCGACCGTCGCCGGTGATCGCCGGCCGGGGTGGTGTGGCGTCGACCAGCGCGGGACCGACGGGCAGCCACGTCACGTTGCCGTCCCGGTCGGTGGCGCTCACCCACATGGCCTGGGCCTCGCCGAGCACGACCGGCGCGGGGCACGACGCCACGCCGGAGCCGGCATCGAGGCAGCTGAACGACACGGTGATCGCAGTCCGCGACCAGCGGCCCACCACCGACGGCGTGGCGGTGATCGTCGGGCCCGCTGCGTCGTGGAGGATCGACAGGACCGGCGGCTGCGGGGAGCGGTTCTGCCAGAACGGCGTCGACGCATCGGGGGCGCGCCCCACGCCGACCCGCTTGCCGTTGCACTCGAGCGTCGCTGCTTTCGCCACTGCCGGCAGACCGAACGCGTCGGCCACGTACACCTTCGCCAGGGTGGTCGACCGGAGCTCGACCCGCTTGACCGTGCCGACGTTGTCGGTCACCGCCACAACGCAGCCGGCGGCGTTGGGCAGGTCCCGCACGATCACGCCGAGCGTGTTGATCGACTGGAGCTGGATGTCGCGCACCTGTGTCGAGCCGGCGGCGAACGGCACGGTCTCGGCGGTCCAGGGCGACGACGCCTGCGGGTACCAGGTCGTCACCGTCGTGGCGGTCCCGCAGGCGTAGACCCTGCCCGGGACCCCGGCGGGGACGGTGAGCGTGTACTCGCCGTTCGCGTCGGTCGTCACCGACAGCAGCGCGGATCCGTCCTGGGCGTCCCAGACCGCGCAGGTCCCTCCGACCGGCATGCCGGCCCGGGTGACGCGTCCCGTGAGGGTCGCCGTCGCGTCATCCGCGCCGGCCGACGCCAGCGGCGACGCCGCCCATCCGAGCGCGATCACCACGACCACCGCGAGCCGAGCCCATCGGGCGCGCCCCACGCGGACCACTTCCTCAGCCATTCCCGCCTCCATGTCCCCCCGGCCGGCACGACCGCGTCGCCCGTCCGTTCGCCGGGTCGAATGGAACCATCGGCGACCGCTCGAGGTCGAGCGCCTGGGGGAATCACCCAGGCGTGCCCGGGCCCGGTGGCGAGGCCTGCTCCGTCATGCGTACCGATCGGTACCTCCACGCATGACAGAGCCGGGGGCCGGAACGACGAGCGCCGTACACTCCCGCGGCGTGGAGCAGGCCGCGCTGAACGTCCCCGGACCGGTGCAGGCCCGCGCCACGATCCGCGGCGTCGTGCTGCTCCAGCTGCTGGCCAACGGGCTCGGTCTGGTCGCCGTGGTGGCCTACTTCCAGTTCCTGTTCCCCGGCTCGGTCGAGGGCGAGCTGGAGTCGCGGACGATCAACCTGATCGCGTTCGGGATCTACATCGGCGTCATGGTGCTGGTCGCCTTCCCCGTCAACGCGCTGCTGCTGCGCCACGCCGTCTCGTGGGTGCGGCTCGGCAACCCGCCCACGGAGCGACAGCGGCGGTTCCTGTTCAGCCTGCCGACGTTCGAGACGCTGTCCGCGCTGGTGTCGTGGTTCGGAGCCGCGGTCCTGTTCGGGGCGATCAACCAGGACGTGCAGCGGATCTCGTTCGGCCTGGCGCTCGCCGGCGTCATCACGTGCACGCTCCTGTACCTGCTGCTCGAGGGCCACTTCCGCCCGCTCTACGCCCTGGCGCTGGCCGACGCCGAGCTCCCGGCGGACCGCCGGGACGTCCTGCCCCGCCTGATGCTCGCCTGGCTGATGGGGAGCGCCGTGCCGCTGATCGCCATCGGACTGAACCCGCTGATCGCGCCGGTGCCGCTCGACGGCGACCGGCTGGCGTGGATCGCCGTCGTCGGCGCGCTCGCCGGCGGCCTGGTGATGGCGATCGCGTCCATCTCCGTGTCCCGACCGCTGAACCGGGTGCGCGACGCCCTGCGTCGGATCGAGCAGGGCGACCTCGACGTGCACGTGCCGGTCGACGACCTGGGCGAGCTCGGCCGTCTCGCCGAGGGCGTGAACGACCTCGTCGCCGGCATCCGGGAGCGCGAGGCGCTGCGGGACCTGTTCGGCCGCCAGGTCGGTCAGGCGGACCTGGCGGACCTGGCGCTGTCGTACGACGAGCCGACACGCACCGGCGACCGGCGCGAGGTCACCGTGCTCTTCGTCGACCTTCGCGGCTACACCCGGTTCTCCGAGCGCCACAGCCCCGAGGACGTGGTCGGCATGCTCAACCGCTTCTTCTCGATCGTCGTCGCCGTGGTCGACCGCGAAGGCGGCTGGATCAACAAGTTCGAGGGCGACGCGGCGCTCTGCCTGTTCGGCGCCCCGCAGGACGAGCCGGACCATGCGGCCAGGGCGCTGCGGGCGGCGGCGTCCATCCCGCGGGAGCTCGAGCGCTCCGACGGGCTGCTCCGGGCCGGCATCGGCGTGGCGACCGGCGAGGTCATCGCCGGGTTCGTCGGCACGCCCGAGCGGTTCGAGTACACGGTGATCGGCGACGTGGTGAACGTGGCGTCGAGGCTGTGCGACCTGGCCAAGGACGAAGGCGCCGGCGTGCTCGCGACCCGCGCCACCGTCGACGCCGCGGGCCGACCAGAGGAGTGGCAGCCGGCCGGCCGGATCGCCGTGCGTGGTCGCCGGGAGAAGGCCGAGGTCTACTCGCTGGAACCCGATCGCGGGCCCTGGTGGTCCAGGGTCACGCCCCGCTCGACCAGAGCGAGCCGCAGCGCGCCGTAGGCGTGCACGCCCAGGTGCCGGCGCCACAGCCGGCACAGGGCGTCGACGAAGCGGGGCCCGTGTCCCGGCTCCGACGACCAGCGGCCCGGCCGCAGGTACGACCCCGCCGCCACGTGCGCCAGCTCGTGCACGACGGTCACGGCGTCCCACGAGCCGTCGCGGATCCAGATGACGGCGTCCCACCCGTCGTCGGTCACGTGGGCGGCCGAGTAGGTGGCACCGCGCGAGCGTCGTTGCAGCTCCGCCGACACCGGTGCCTCTGGGAACTGCTCCTCCCACCACGCCTCCGCCATGGCGAGCTGCACGAAGGCCTCGAGGTCGGCGAAGGTGCGGAAGCGACGGCCGCCGTCGGGCAGCGCGGCCTCTTCGGCCGCGTAGACGGCGAGGCGGTCGGGATCGGCGGCGGCTGACCGGGAGCCGGGTGGCTC
>JAEXGP010000375.1 GCA_023450775.1 Actinomycetes bacterium
CAAGCCGGCGCAGTCGTTCGAGCCCGCGGACGTCGAGCCGGGCGGGATCGGCACCGACGCCGACGCGCTCGCCGCGGCCACCGGCGAGGATGCCGCCGCCGTCTGTCCACCGCACCGCCGGTACCCCGTGCCGATGGCGCCACCCATGGCCGCCGACGCGCTCGGCGAGCCCAGGATCACGGTCGCCGAACTGGCGGCCGAGGTCGCCTCGTCCTGGCCGGCGGCGGGCGTCGACATCGGACTGGTGGAGCTCGCCGGCGGCACGCGCTCGCCGGCGGCCCACGACGGCGACGGCGTCGACCTGGCCCGCGCCGTCCGGCCCGACGTGGTGGTGCTGGTGGCCGACGCCGGCCTCGGCACCGTCCACGCGGTCCGCTCCGCGCTCGACGGCCTCGGCGAGCTGCGCTCGCGGACCGTCGTGCACCTCAACCGCTACGACGGCGACGGCTCGGGCGAGGTCGCCGATCTCCACCGGCGCAACCGCGACGTCCTCGTCGCCGACGGTGGCGCGGTCACGACGTCGATCGCCGAGCTCGTGGACCACGTCGCCACCGCCTGACGCGAATTCTCATGACCGGGAGCACGCTCCAGCGGCGTTCCCGGTGGTCAGAAACGCGGGGCCCGGGGCCGCGGCGGGGATGGCGTCAGCCGCGCAGGGAGCGGAGGAGCTGCTTCGCGATCGTCGAGTTCATCGACCACACGACCTTGCGGCCCACGTCGGTGGCCTGCTGCACGACGCCGCCGCCCGTCATCTCCTCGAGCGAGTCGAGCCCGGTGATGACCGCGGCCTTGGTGGCGTCGGTCGCCTTGTAGCCCATGTTCGTGAGGCCCTTGACGAGATCGGACTGGGCCACGGGCTCGGGGGCGGCCGAGGCGATGATCCGCAGCGCGTCCTTGGTCAGCTCCGCGCCCTGGGTCACGGCCTCGGCGGCGCTGATGCCCGACTCCTCCTGGCCGTCCACGGACGCCAGCCAGCGCCGCACCTTCACCACGATCTCGCCGTGGGTCTCGCCGTCGAAGGTCACGCTGGGCATGTCACAGACGCTACCGCCGCTCGCGACGGCACGGTCAGCTGTCGGGCGGGTCGCCCTCGTCCCAGCCGACGATCAGCCGAGACGCCCGGTCGTAGGTGATGTAGTTCCAGAACCAGTTGACCAGCACGTTCAGGCGGTTGCGGAACCCGATCAGCATGACCAGGTGCAGGCCCAGCCAGGACAGCCAGCCGAGCGGGCCGGAGAAGCGCAGGTTGCCCGGGAGCTGGGCGACGGCGTCGTGGCGGCCGACCGTGGCCATCGTCCCCTTGTCCAGGTAGTGGAACGGCTCGGTCGGCCGACCGTCGAGCTCGGCGATCAGGTTCCTCGCGACCAGCCGGCCACCCTGGATCGCCACCGGCGCCAGCTGCGGGAGCAGCTCGCCGTCCCGGTCGAGCGACGCGGCGAGGTCGCCGACGACCGCCACCTCGGGGCGGTCGGGGATGCGCAGCTCGTGGTCGACGACGATGCGTCCGCCCCGGGTCAACGAGTCGGCACCGAGCTGGCGGCCGATGATCTCGGCGAGCGGGCTGGCCTTGATGCCCGCGGTCCAGACCAGCGTGCTGCACGGGACCCGGCTGCCGTCGCCCAGCTCGACGACCTTGCCGTCGGTCCCCGCGACGCTCTGGCCGAACACCGTCTCGACCCCCAGCGACGACAGCGTGCGAGCGGCACGCTTCGACAGCTTGGGATGGAACTGCGCGAGCACCCGGTCGCCCGGCTCCACGATCACCACGCGGGCCCGGCGCACGTCCAGGTTGGGGAAGTCGCCGCCCAGGACGTTGCGGTAGAGCTCGGCGATGCCGCCGGCGAGCTCCACGCCGGTCGGGCCGCCACCGGCGATCACCACGTCGAGCACGCCCTCGTCGATCAGCGACGGGTCGACCGCGGCCCGCTCGTACTGGCGGAGGATGTGCTGCCGCAGCCGGAGCGCGTCGTCCAGGCTCTTGAGGCCGAAGCCGTGCTCGTCCACGCCGGGCACCCCGTACGTGTTGGTGACGGCGCCGGCGGCGAGCACGAGCCGGTCGTAGGAGATCGGTGGTCCGTCCTGCAGCAGCAGTCGGTGGTCGTCGAGCTCGATGTCGACCACCCGACCCAACCGCACGTCGACGTTCAGCAGCTGCTTCTTCTTGACGATGCCCCGCACGGGCGCGGCGACGTCGTCGCCGTCCAGGCCCGCGGTGGCCACCTGGTAGAGCAGCGGCTGGAACGTGTGGAAGTTGTTGGCGTCCACCAGCACCACGTCCACAGGAGCGTCGGCCAGGCCCTTCACGAGCTCCAGACCGCCGAACCCCGCCCCCACGACCACGATCCTCCGGCGACGTTCCACGAACCCACGCTATCCGGGCGGTGGTCGCGCGGTCGGGTGACATCCGCGCTGCGCCCGCGGAGGTCGCGGAGCCGACCGGAACCCGGTGTCCCGCGATCCGGACGCGGGATACGGTCCGGCGCATGAAGCTCACACCGCGGTTCGGCGACCCCCGGGCGCTCGAGGTGACGCCCGACGCGATGATCGACCCCGCCACCCCGAACGTGCGCCAGCGACAGCGCTTCAACGAGCTGCTGGCGTCGCTCGACGACGACGGCTGGGCCGCGCCGACCCGTTGCGAGGGCTGGTCGGTGAAGGACGTGGTCGCGCATCTCACGACGGCGAACCAGCTCTGGACGTTCTCGATCGGCCAGGGTCTCCAGGGCGAGCCGAGCCGCTTCCTCGTCGACTTCGACCCCGTGGCGACGCCCGCCGCGCTGGTCGAGGCCGCACGCTCCCGGTCGCCGGCCCAGACGTTCGACGAGTTCGTCGCCACCGGCGACGCGCTGACCGAGGTGCTCTCGCGGGTCGACGGCGACGCGTGGGACCTCTCCGCCGAGGCGCCGCCCGGACACCTCCCCATCCGGGCCGTCGTCCTGCACGCCCTGTGGGACGCGTGGACCCACGAACGAGACGTCGCCCTCCCGCTGGGGCTGCCGGTGCCGCTCGAACCCGACGAGATCGCCGGATCGCTCGTCTACGCCGCTGCGCTCGGCCCGACCTTCCTCGCGCTCCAGGGCTCGACCCGGGAGGGCACGCTCGAGGTGGCGGCCACGGATCCCGATGTGCGGTTCACGATCGAGCTCGGTCCCACGGTCAGGGTGGTGAGCGACCCCGCTCCCGCCGGCACCCCGGTGCTGGCGGGCGACGCGGTCGCGCTGGTCGAGGGGCTGAGCTTCCGGGCGCCCATGCCGGTCGAGCTGCCCGACGACGAACGGTGGCTCCTCGGCAGCCTGGGCACGGTGTTCGACGACCCGGTGGTCGGCACGTGACGTCCGACCACCGGTCCGCACGCTGACGGACCCCCTCCCGGCACGGTGGCCCTGCGGGTGACCGAGTAGCATCCCGCCATGGCGCCCTCCGATGATCCCTCCGCCCTGCGAGACACGATCGGCGACCCCACGGACCGCTTCGGTTCACTCGGTCTCACGTTCGACGACGTGTGCCTGGTCCCCGGTCCCTCCGACGTCATCCCCGCGGACGTCGACACCTCCACACGCCTGACCGGTTCCATCGAGCTCGGCATCCCCCTGATGTCCGCGGCCATGGACACGGTGACCGAGGCCCGGCTCGCCATCGCCATCGCCCGCGAGGGCGGCCTGGGCGTGATCCACCGCAACCTGTCCATCGAGGACCAGGTCACCGAGGTGGACAAGGTCAAGCGCTCGGAGTCGGGGATGATCGTCGACCCGGTCACGCTGGGTCGCGACCACCTGGTCGCCGACGCCCTCGACCTGATGGCCAAGTACCACATCAGCGGCGTGCCGATCGTGGACGACGAGCACCACCTGGTCGGCATCCTGACCAACCGCGACCTGCGTTTCGAGAACGACCCCCGCAAGCGGGTCGACGAGGTCATGACGTCCGACGGGCTGGTCACCGCGCCGCAGGGCACCACGCTCGAGGAGGCCCAGCAGATCCTGGGCCGGCACCGGATCGAGAAGCTGCCGGTGGTCGACGACGAGGGGCGCCTGACCGGCCTCATCACGGTCAAGGACATCAACAAGAAGCTGAAGTACCCCAACGCCACCAAGGACTCCCAGGGCCGCCTGCGCTGCGCGGCCGCGGTCGGCGTGGGCGACGACGCGCTCGAGCGGGCGCAGGCGCTGGTCGGCGCCGGCGTGGACCTGCTCGTGGTCGACACCGCGCACGGCCACTCGGCCGGCGTGCTCGAGGTCGTCCGCAAGGTGAAGGCCAACCTGAGCGTGGACGTGGTGGCGGGCAACATCGCCACCGGCGCCGCCGCCGCGGCGCTGATCGACGCCGGGGCCGACGCCGTGAAGGTCGGCGTGGGCCCCGGCTCGATCTGCACCACGCGCATCGTCGCCGGGGTGGGCGTCCCGCAGCTCACCGCCGTCCAGGAGTGCGCCCGGGTCGCCGCACCGCACGGCGTGGGCGTGATCGCCGACGGCGGCGTCCGCTACTCGGGCGACATCGCCAAGGCGATCGCCGCCGGCGCCGACATCGTGATGGTCGGCAGCCTGCTCGCCGGCGTGGACGAGACCCCGGGCGAGATCGTGCTGTCGCAGGGCGAGCGCTACAAGGCGTATCGGGGCATGGGCTCGCTCGGCGCCATGAACGCCCGGTCGTTCTCAAAGGACCGGTACTTCCAGGGCGAGGTCGAGACCACCGAGAAGGTCGTTCCCGAGGGCGTCGAGGGGCGGGTTCCCTACAAGGGCCCGGCGCAGAAGATCCTCTACCAGCTGGTGGGCGGACTCCGCTCGGCCATGGGCTACTGCGGCACCCACACGATCGCCGAGATGCAGCAGCAGGCCCAGTTCGTCCGCATGAGCCCGGCCGGCCTGCGCGAGGCCCACCCGCACGACGTCACGATCACGGCCGAAGCCCCCAACTACTGGATGTAGTCAGACGACGTCGTCGGTCTCGCCCGGGAGGCGGAAGCCGGGCGGGACGTCGCGTGCCGGGTCCATGTCGATCAGCGTGCCCGGATCGGTGCCCGTGAGGCGGGCGAGCAGCTGGCGCAGCATCGCCGCCGTCGCACCCCACACCGTGTCGCCCTCGAGGTCGAAGAAGTAGATCGGGCGGGACGTCGGGCCCTCGCCCCAGCGCTCCTCGCGGAACACGCCGTCGGCGGTGAGCTCCGACAGGGGGACGTGCAGGACGCGGTCGACCTCGGCGTCGTTCGGACGGAGCTCGGGCACCCGCGACACCAGGCCGACGACCGGGACGATGTACGCCCGGCGGGTCACCGTGGTGAGGTGGTCGAGCTCGCCGAGCGGCTCCACCAGCGCCGGGTCCAGGTCGATCTCCTCGTTCGCCTCGCGCAGCGCCGCGGTCAGCGCGTCCTCGCCGGGCTCCGCCCGACCGCCCGGGAAGCTGACCTCGCCCTTGTGCGTGCGGAGGTTCCAGCTGCGCCGGGTGAGCACCACGTGCAGCTCGCCGTCCAGGTCGTAGAGCGGCACCAGCACGGCGGACGGCTCCGCGCCGTCGGCCGCGACGGGCGACGCAAGCCCCTGCCGTAGGGGCGGATAGACCTCGCGGACGCGGTCCGGGAGGATCAGCCGGGACGCCGGGTCCAGGTGCGCCCAGGGCGCGGGTCGACCGGGGGTCCAGATCTCCGGACGGGGGATCTTCTGGGGTCCGCCGCGGTCGGGCACGGGTGTGGGCCGACCGACGTCAGGCCGACGCGGACGTCGCCTCGACCAGCTGCTCGAGGAGGTCCCGCAGGCCGTGGGTCTTGAGGTTGCTCATCGTCCGGCCCGGCGGCGTCTCGCCCTTCTCCCACTCCATCCAGTACTGCAGCAGCTTGGCGGGGTCGGGGGCGGGACGGTTCTCCATGGGCCGGAGCCTACGGCGTCCGAGCCGGACCGAGATCAGCTCGCCCGACGCGGTGTCCGGGTGGTCCGCGTGCCCGGGAGTCGTCCCCATTCCGTCCAGGACCGGGGGATGCAAGGATCGACGGCGGACGGAGGGGGACCCGACATGAGGATGCGAGCGACCAGGACGACCGCCGTGGTGCTGCTGTCGATCACCGCGCTGGTGGGCTGCGTGACCACCCCCGAGGGACGCACCAAGGTGCAGCTCCACAGCGCCGAGGACGGCCGCGGGGTGTTCATCGGCCAGTTCGGACCGTCGCTCCCCTCCCGCGCCGTGCTGCAGCTGCGGGTCGTCGGTGCCATCGCCGGCGGGACCTTCTGCGTGTCGTTCGCCGCGCTCGACACGCCGCCGCCCGCGTTCTTCCCGGCCGCGTCGGAGTCGCACCCGACCGCGTGCCGGTTCGTCCCGGTGGCCGCCGGCGACCTGGACATCGAGCTCGGACCGTTCGAGCCGGGGTGGGACGAGTCCGTCGACGGTCCGCTGGAGGGGCGCTGGTACTGGGCATCGGTCACCGTCGAGCTCCCGCAGTCCACGCAGGTGCCGCTGACCGGCGTGCGCGACGTGGTGGTCGACGGCACGCCCGCCACCCCGGCGTGCGTGATCAACCCGGGCGTGATGTACCCCTGTTGACGCCGCTCGACCCTGAGGGGCCCGCCCGCTGACTCGGCTCGCCCGGCACGGTCAGGTCGCTGCGGCGGGACACGACGGGCGCTCGCTACCGTGCCGGCATGGCCACCGATCCGGCACGTCGACTGTGGCAGGCGGCCGAGTCCGTCCACGCCGTCACCTACTTCCATCCGGCGGCGCTGGCCGCCATCGCCGACGCCGGCGCGAAGGGCTTCTGGATGGGCTACTTCGCCGGCCGGATGGCGCCGCTCGGGGCCATCGGGCCGTCGACCGCCACCGCCGTGTGCTGCAACTTCTCGCCGGCCCGAACGGGGCGGGCGCTGCCCGACGCGTGGACGTTCGTGTCGCCCGACTCTGCGCTGGCGGCCCGGTCCGAGGGGGCGGTCGCCGCGCTCACCGCGTGCGGCATCGACGCCGACGGCGCCGCGGCCGGCGTCGAGGCGTTGGAACCGGTCGTCACCGCCCTCGATCCGTCGGGCCGTCCGCTCGGGGGCGCCAACCTGGACGTCGCGCTGCCCGACGAGCCGGTCGCCCGCCTCTGGCAGCTCTGCACCACGCTCCGCGAGCACCGCGGCGACGGCCACGTCGCCCTGCTCGTCGGCGCGGACCTGGACGGCTGCGAGGTGGACGTGCTCGCCACCGCGGCCAGCGGCATCGACGCCGCGATCCTGCGCGACACCCGGGCCTGGACCCACGACGAGTGGGTGGCGGCGACGGCCCGCCTGGCCGACCGCGGGCTGGTGACGACCGACGGCACGATCACCGACGCGGGCCGGGCGCTGCACGCCGACATCGAGCGCCGCACCGACGCGCTGGCGACCCGCTCCTACGGCGACCACGACCTGGCCGCCGTCACCGATGCCCTGCGTCCGCTGGCCCGTACCGTCGCCGCGGCCGGCGTGCTGCCGTTCCCCAACCCCATGGGGCTCCGCGAGGACTGAACCACCGGGATATGGGGGTCGCGCCCGGACAAGGTTCGTCCCGAGCGACACACAGATGCCGAGCGGGCCCGGGACGCGACGAGGCCCCGGTCGCAGGACCGGGGCCTCGTCGAAGACACCATCAGGTGCGGACGGTCACATCATGCCGCCCATGCCACCCATGCCGCCCATGTCGGGCATGCCACCGCCGGCCGGAGCCTCCTCCGGCTTGTCGGCGACGAGCGCCTCGGTGGTGAGCAGCAGGCTGGCGATCGACGCCGCGTTCTGCAGCGCCGCACGGGTCACCTTGGCCGGGTCGATGACGCCGGCCTTCAGCAGGTCCTCGAACTCGCCCGTCGAGGCGTTGAGGCCGACGTTGCCGGTCTCACGCTCGAGCTGCTGGACGACCACGGCACCCTCGAGACCGGCGTTGTCGGCGATCATCCGGGCCGGGGCGTCGAGCGAGCGGAGCACGATCGAGGCGCCGGTGCGCTCGTCGCCCTCGAGCGACTCGACGACGCCGGACACCGCACCCTTGGCACGGACCAGGGCGGTGCCGCCACCGGCGACCACACCCTCCTCGATGGCGGCGCGGGTGGCCGACAGCGCGTCCTCGATGCGGTGCTTCTTCTCCTTGAGCTCCACCTCGGTGGCGGCGCCGACCTTGACGACGGCCACACCGCCGCTGAGCTTGGCGAGGCGCTCCTGGAGCTTCTCGCGGTCCCAGTCGGAGTCGGTGTTGTCGATCTCGGCCTTGATCTGGGCCACGCGACCGTTGACGTCCTCGGAGTCGCCGGCGCCCTCGATGATCGTGGTGTCGTCCTTGGTGACGACGATCTTGCGGGCCTGGCCGAGCAGGTCGAGGGTCGTGTTGTCGAGCTTCAGGCCGACCTCCTCGGCGATGACCTGACCGCCGGTGAGGATCGCCATGTCCTGCAGCATCGCCTTGCGGCGCTCACCGAAGCCGGGAGCCTTGACGGCGACCGAGTTGAAGGTGCCGCGGATCTTGTTCACCACGAGGGTGGCGAGGGCCTCGCCCTCGACGTCCTCGGCGACGATCAACAGCGGGCGGGAGCTCTGCATGACCTTCTCGAGCACGGGGACCAGGTCCTGGACGGAGCTGATCTTGCCGTTCACGAACAGGATGTACGGGTTGTCCAGGACGGCTTCCTGGCGCTCCGCGTCGGTCACGAAGTACGGCGACAGGTAGCCCTTGTCGAACTGCATGCCCTCGGTGAAGTCGAGCTCCATGCCGAAGGTGTTGCTCTCCTCGACCGTGACGACGCCGTCCTTGCCGACCTTGTCGATCGCATCCGCGATGACCTCGCCGATCTTCGGGTCCGCCGCGGAGATGGCGGCCACCTGGGCGATCTCGGACTTCTCGTCGATCTCCTTGGCGAGCTCGGCGATGGAGCCGACCGCCGCGTTGACCGCGGCCTCGATGCCCCGCTTGACGCCCATGGGGTTGGCGCCGGCGGCGACGTTGCGGAGGCCCTCGCGGACGAGCGCCTGGGCCAGCACGGTGGCCGTGGTGGTGCCGTCACCAGCGATGTCGTTGGTCTTGGTCGCCACCTCCTTCACCAGCTGGGCGCCCATGTTCTCGAAGGGGTCCTCGAGCTCGATCTCACGGGCGATGGACACGCCGTCGTTGGTGATGGTCGGGGCGCCGAACTTCTTGTCCAGCACCACGTTGCGGCCCTTGGGGCCGATGGTGACCTTCACGGCGTCGGCCAGGCGGTTCACGCCGGCCTCGAGTGAGCGACGAGCCTCGTCGTCGAACTTCAGGATCTTTGCCATGTGTTGCGTTCTCTCGTTCTGTCGATCGGTGTGCGGTTCGAGTGCTCAGCTCGTCACTTGACGATGGCGAGGATGTCCCGACCGGACAGGATGAGCACGTCCTCACCGTCCTGGGTGACCTCGGTGCCGCCGTACTTCGAGTAGACGACGGTGTCGCCGACGGCGATGTCGAGCGGGATCAGCTCGCCGGAGTCGGAGCGACGGCCGGGGCCGACGGCGAGGACCTCTCCCTGCTGGGGCTTCTCCTTGGCGGTGTCGGGGATGACCAGCCCACTGGCGGTCTTCTCCTCGGCCTCGGCGGGCCGGACGACGATGCGATCCTCGAGGGGCTGCAGGCTCATTGGTGCTGTTCCTCCGTTGGCAGAAGCACGGTGCAGCGAGCGCTCGGTTAGCACTCGCGTGTGGCGAGTGCCAACGGTAGCACTCTCTCGATGCGAGTGCTAACGCCCCGTCCGGGAACCCGGCGAAGGCCCGGGTGCGGCTGACGACCCGTTCAGGGACCGGGTGCGAAGCCCCGGACGAAGCGGTCGACGACCTCGTCCACGAAGGCGTCGTCCAGCCCGTCGCCCTCGACGAGCGCGACCGCCAGCATGGGGCCGACCAGGTGCAGGCCGGTCCGCTCGGGATCCTTCAGCACCACCGGGTCCAGCACGCCCTCGTCGACGCAGCGGCGCAGCACGTCGGTCGCGAGCTCCTGCTGGGCGACCTTCATCTCGTCGTTGAGGTCCGCCATGGCGTCGGACTGGGTCTTGAGCAGGATCATGGCCGGCAGCAGGCGCTGCCAGCGCGGGTCCGCGAGCGAGCGCGCCATCTGGTGCGCCATGTCCCGGAGGGCGTCCACGCCCGAGAGCTCGTCGGCCGCGGGCTGGAGCGCGGGCATGCAGTCCGCGAAGACATCCGCAACCAGGTCGTCACGCGTCTTCCAGTGGCGGTAGACCGTCGACTTCGCCACCCCCGAGCGGGCCACGACGGCGTCCACGGTCAGCCCGTCGGGGCCGAGCTCGACGAGCAGGTCGCGGGCCGCGTCCATGACGGCGGCGTGGGACCGGGCGACTCGTGGATCCATCTCGACGGCGACGCTAGCGGTCGCTCGCTCCTTCCTCGGGGGTCGGCGTGACAAGGGTCTCGTCGACCGGGACTTGCCTTCCGTCGACAGAACGATACGCTACCGTCTCGTATCGAAAGTGCCACGTCGCCACCCCGACGACACGGGCCTTCCTCCCCCGCCCCCGAAACGGAGACCGACGTGTCCTCACCCCCCACCCCGCCACACGCAGAGCACGCCGAGCTGCTCCTCCCCGAGGATCCGGTCGTCGACGCCCGCAAGCGCCGCTGGATCCTCATCGCCATGTGCACCGCCCTGGTGGCGGTCGTCGCGTCGGTCTCGGGCCTCAACGTCGCCCAGCAGGGCATCGCGATGGACCTCGGCGCCAGCCAGAGCGAGCTGCTGTGGATCATCAACGGCTACACGATCGCCCTGGCCGCGCTGCTCATGCCGATCGGCGCCGTCGGCGACCGCTGGGGCCGCAAGTGGGTCCTCATGACCGGCCTCGTGCTGTTCTCCGCCGCCAGCGTGGCCTCGTCGCAGGCCACCTCGGTCGGCATGCTGATGGGCTTCCGCATCGCGGCCGGTGTAGGCGCGGCGATGATCATGCCGGTCACGCTGTCGGTCATCACGTCGAGCTTCCCGCCCGAGGAGCGCGACAACGCGGTCGGCGTGTGGGCGGGCTTCGCCGGCGCCGGCGGCATCCTCGGCGTGATCATCTCGTCGCTCATCGTCGACAACTTCACGTGGCCGTGGGTCTTCGCCATGCCGGTCATCCTCGGTGTGGTCGCGCTCGTCATCGCGGCGGTCGTCGTGCCGCACTCCCGCGAGCACCACGAGGGCCGCTTCGACCTCGGCGGCTCGATCCTCTCGGCGCTCGCCGTCGGCGGCCTCGTCCTCGGCATCCACGAGGGTCCCGAGCAGGGCTGGACGTCCCCGGTGTCGCTCGGCGGACTGCTCGTCGGGCTGGTCGCCCTGTCGCTCTTCGTCTGGTGGGAGCTCCGCCAGGACCACCCGCTGCTCGAGATCAAGGTCTTCCGCAACCGCACGCTCACGGCCGGTTCGGTCAACCTGCTCGTGGTCTTCGGCGTGATGGGCGCCCTGTTCCTGGTGCTCATCCAGTTCATGCAGGCGGTGCTCGGCTACTCGGCGATCAAGTCGTCGCTGAGCCTGCTGCCGATGGCGCTGATCATGATGCCGCTGTCGGCCCTCGCTCCCCGGATCGCCTCCAAGGTCGGGCTGCGGCGGATGCTCACCGGCGGCACGGCCCTGGTCGCGGTCGGCCTCGCCCTCATGGCGGTGCTCACCAGCGCGGACGGCGGCTACTGGTCGATCATCCCCGGCCTGCTCGTCCTGTCGGTCGGCATCGGCTGCGTGATGACGCCGGGCACGGCCGCCATCACCGGCTCGCTGCCCGTCGAGGAGCAGGGCGTCGCCTCGGCCCTCAACGACACGACCCGTGAGATCGGCACGACGATCGGCGTGGCGCTGATCGGCTCGATCCTCAGCTCCGGCTACTCCTCGGCCGTGGCCGACACGGCCGACGCGCTGCCCGGTCCCGCCGGCGAGGCGGTCCGGGAGGGCATCGGCGGCGCCATGGCCGTCGCGCAGCAGATGGGCGCCGCCGGCGACCAGGTGCTGCACTCCGCCCGTGAGGCGTTCGTCGACGGCTGGACCGGCTCGATGTGGGTGAGCGTCGGGCTGGCGACCGCCGCCGCGGTGTTCGCCTTCTTCTGGACCCCCTCGCGGGCCAAGGAGCTCGAGGCCCGGGCTGAAGCGCTCGACGCCGCCGGGCTGGACGACGACGGCGCGCTCGAGCCCGTCGTCATCGAGCCGGTCTGACCGGCCCTCCCCTTCTCCCCTCAACCTCCCCACCTGGCCGGGCACCGTTCTGTTCCACCTTTTCGACGCTGTGGCGTCGAAAAGGTGGAACAGAACCCCGGAAAGGGCGTCCGGCACTTCGGTGTGGTGCTGCCCGACGCAGCGTCGTTCGAGCAGGTGATCGAACGCCTCGACCGCCACGACGTCGACTGGCTGAGCCGGCCGACCGCGCACCGGGCAGCCGAGCTCAGCGGGAAGACCGGCGCGAAGGTCGCCGACCCCAGCGGCAACGTGATCGAGATCAAGCGCTACGAGGACCCGACCGAGTTCCTCTCCCCTGACCACTCCTCCTCCCGTGTTCTGTGATGCTTTTCCGGGGGATTCCCACCGGAAAAGCATCACAGAACGTCAGCGGCGGGGACCGAGCGTCACGGGGCCGGGACGGGGGTGAGCCAGCGGCCGTGGTAGTCGGCGTGGGCCACCAGCCGGTCCCCGCCGTCGGGCCACCGTCGCGCCCACACCGCCACGCGACCGCGGTCCCACTCGTCGGGCTCGAACCGCACCCACACCAGCGGCGCGTCGGCCGAGGCCCGGGCGCCCGCCCGCTCGATCGCCGCGGTCACCGGCGGTCGCTGGTCCGCCGGGATGTACTGCCACACGATCGAGTGCTGCACGATCGTCGCCACGCCGGGGCCCGCGGGACGCGACAGCACGTCGTCGAGCACGTCGGCCGTGCTCCCCTCCCCGCTCGTCGCCGCCCGCACGAGCGTGGCCGGCACCTCACGGGACAGCTCGATCGCCGCGGCCAGCCGTTCGAAGCGCTCCACCTGGTCCGGCCAGACGAACGACAGCAGAGTGAGTCGGCCCTCGTCCGTCGTCGGGTCGATCGGGTGCGGGTCGATGCCGGTGCGCTCGACGAGCGGGACCGTCACCAGGCCGGGCGGCAACGGCGTGCGCACCTCGGGAGCCAGCCGCACCGGGCCGTCGGGATCGCCGAGCACCGCACCACCGCCGGGCGCGCCGGTCAGGTCCAGGCGGAAGCGGTCCAGGCGCAGGTTGAGCCCGCCCGAGCAACCGAGCTCGACGAGCCGGGCCGGCGCCGCTCCCTCCAGCGACCCACGCCGACCGAGGCCGACCGCGTGTGCGTAGCCGAGCGCGGCGGCGCGCCCGACCTCGTTGGTCTGCACCTCCCGATCGAGCCCGGT
>JAEXGP010000376.1 GCA_023450775.1 Actinomycetes bacterium
GGGGTGGCGGTGCTGGTGGCGCTGCTGCTGCTCGTGCTGCTGCGCCGTCGACGGCGCTGAGCTGCGACCCGGGCGGTCGCTCGCCCGATCCCGACGTCGCGCCCGGCGCGCTCGCGGGCCCTGCAGCGGCTGCCGATCGTTCCAGGGGGTTCAGGAAGTGCCCCCGCGTGCCGATCGGATGACGTACCGCTTTCCGTCGTGACGTCTCGATGACAGACTGCGCGGCCATCGTCACCGTTCCGACACGGAGCGGGACGACCGACCACCCCCCACGATCGCGACCCGTTCCCAATGACCGACCACCTCTGCGCCGAGCACGCCCCCGACGCCGGTCCTCTCGAGGCGGCGCCGCGCGGCCGTCGTGTCGTCGCCGCCGTCGTCGGTGCCGTCGCAGTGGGTGCGTTCCTGGTCGGGGGTGCCGTGCCGGTCGGCTCCGTGCCGGGAGCGGCCGACCCGGTCGTCGCGGCGCGCGAAGCGGTCCGGCGCGCCACCGCGGACCGTGAACGAGCCGAAGCGCGCCTGGCGCAGATCACCTCACGACGCACGCAGCTGGAGCTGCGCACCAGCCAGCTCGCGCAGGACGACGCCGCGTCGACGGTGCAGCTCGCGGACGCCCGGCGTCGGGTGCGGGAGCTCGCGGTCGCCGCGTACATCGACGGCGGTCGCACCGAGCTGCTGCAGGCGACGCTGGACCCCGAGGAGGCCTCGGCGGTGGCCTGGCGCGTCGGCATGGTCTCCGGCGGTGCGGACCAGGTGTCCGACGCGGTCGACCGGTTTGAGCAGCTGCAGTCCGCGAACGACCCCGAGCAGCAGGCGGTGGCCGCCGAGCTCGACGACCTCCGCGCCCAGGAGCAGGAGGCTCGCAGCGACCTGGTCCAGACGTCCGCACAGGAGCGCGACGCAGGGGCCGCGCTCGACGCGGCGGTCGCTCGGCGCCAGCAGGCCGCCGCCGCCAAGGCCGCAGCCGCCACGCCCAAGGCAGCCACCGCCACGGCAGCGAAGCAGCGGACGCCGAGCACGTCGAGCGCCGCCGGCCTGGGCGTGTCGACGCCGGGCGGAGGACCCACCGCCGAGGAGGCGGCCTTCCTGGCGAAGGTGCGCCAGTGCGAGTCGGGTGGCAACTACTCGATCGTCAGCTCGACCGGGCGCTACCGCGGGGCGTACCAGTTCAGCGTGCAGACCTGGCAGGGCGTGGGCGGCTCCGGCGACCCGGCCGCTGCGTCGCCGGCCGAGCAGGACGCCCGTGCGCTCGCCCTGCTCCGGCTGCAGGGCAAGCGGGCCTGGCCGGTCTGCAGCAAGCGCTGAACGACCGGCTGGGGCGGCCGGCCCGACGGCCGTCGCGGTTTTCCCGCCGGGGCGCACGTTTGGCTAGGGTCGCCCGCGGTATGACCGGCCGAGACCGAGGAACGCTGTGACCGTCCGACTCCGCCTCACTGCCCTGTTGGCCGCCCTCGCGGTGGCTGCCGTCGGGTGCCAACACGCCGAGACGCCCAAGCCGGCGTTCAGCGGTGACCTCGACAAGGGCAATCCGACCACCACGGTCTCCGCGGCCCAGCAGATCTCCACGGACATCCCGACGCCGGAGCCGCTGTCGCCCGAGCGCCAGGCCCGCCTCGATGGAGCGCTCGCGACGATCCCCGCCGAGTGCGAGGTCCTGAGCGACAAGGACTGCCTGCTGCCGTTCCCGAGCGACTTCCACACCCGGACCGACGACGCCACGGGCACGCACAAGCGGATCAACCTCCCCGCCGGTCAGCTGCCCAACGTCGACGGCGTCACGCTGGACCCGACCGCGTGGAACCAGAACGACGGCTGGAGCCCCTCCACCCCGATCCTCGCCTACGTGCCGGGCCTCGACGCGTCCAAGACGGCCCTGCCGTCCGAGGGCGACATCGGGTTCTCCACCACCGAGCAGTCGGCGACGGTGATCATCGACCTCACCACCGGGCAGCTCGTGCCCCACTGGGCCGAGATGGACTCCCGGGCCACCAGCGACGACAACCGCCTGCTCATCCTGCGTCCGGCGACCTCGCTCATCGAGACCCACCAGTTCGCCGTGGCGTTCCGCCACATGATCGGGGCCGACGGCTTCCCGCTGCCCGCGCCGATCACCTTCCAGGCGATCCGCGACAACAACGACACCGGCGACGCCCGCATCGAGGCACGCCAGCGCGAGTTCAACGTGGCGTTCCCCAAGATGGCCGCCGCCGGCGTCGCCCGCGAGGGCCTCTACCTCGCCTGGACGTTCACGGTCGCCTCGCCGCAGTCGCTGGCGGGCCGGGTGCTGTCCATGCGCGACGACGCCTTCGGCAAGATCGCCGGCGTCGCCCCGGCGTACAAGGTCACCGAGGTCCGAGAGACCGGCCTCCAGGACGGCATCGGCAAGATCGTGAGCGGCACCTTCGAGGTGCCCCTGTACCTGGACGGCGGCGGCGCCCCCGGGTCGCGCATGACCTACAGTCCGCTCAACGGCCAGCCGATCTCGAGCGGCACGTACACCGCCAACTTCACGTGCTCCCTGCCCGAGAAGGGCCTGGAGAGCGGCGAAGCCGTCCCGGTCGTCTACGGCCACGGCCTGCTCGGCTCCGCCGACGAGGCCGCCAGCTCCCAGGTCCAGCACACGGCGGCCACGAACAACGCGGTCTACTGCGCCACCGACATCATCGGCCTGGCCGAGGAGGACCTCGCCAACGCCGCGGCGGCGCTGAGCGACATCAACGAGTTCCCGTCGATCCCGGACCGCCTGCAGCAGGCGATGATCAACACGCTGTTCCTGGCCCGGCTGCTCACGAACCAGAACGGCCTGGGTGCGGCGCCCGAGTTCCAGACCAGCGCCGGCGCCAACATGCTGAACAACGCCGAGGCGTACTACGACGGCAACAGCCAGGGCGCCATCTTCGGTGGCGCCGTGACCGCCGTGTCCACCGAGTGGACCAAGGCCGTGCTCGGCGTCGGCGGCATGAACTACTCCACGCTGCTCAACCGGAGCGTGGACTTCGACGAGTACTTCGCCATCATGCGCGGCTCGTACCCCGACCCGCTGCAGCAGCAGATCATCTTCGGCGTGCTGCAGATGCTGTGGGACCGGGGCGAGACCGCCGGCTACGTCCAGCACCTCACCGACCGGGCGTACGACCGCACCCCGAAGCACGAGGTGCTGATGACCGTGGCGTTCGGCGACCACCAGGTCGCCCCGATCACGGCGGACAACATCGCGCGCACGCTGCGCCTTCCGATCTACCAGCCGACCCTGCCCAAGGACGTCGACCCGATGCTCGGCGTGGCCACGCCGCAGACGGACTTCTTCTTCAACCTGGACCCGATCCGGAAGTTCCCGCTCGAGGGCTCGGCGCTCTACTACTGGTACGACGGCACGCTGCCGCCGCCGCTCGGCAACATCACGCCGATCATGAGCTCGGCCTACCAGGCGCAGTGCCAGGGCAGCGCGGAGGAGACCGACGTGGCCTGCCAGGACTCGCACGAGATGCCGCGCCGTCAGCCGCAGGTGATCGCCCAGAAGAAGGCGTTCTTCCAGCCCGACGGCACGATCACGAACGTGTGCAAGGACGAGCCGTGCGTGGGCAAGCCCCGCAGCGAGTTCGACTACTGAGCACCTCGAGCTGACCGGGCGACCGCCCGGGACCATCCGACACGCGACGACGCCGGCGGTTCCCCGCCGGCGTCGTCCGCGTCCGGGCTCCGGCGGGGGTCAGGCGCTGAGGTCGAAGAGCTTGAGGTCCTCGGTCAGCTCGGCCTCGAGACGCTCGGCGATGTGGCCGCGCACCGTGCGCCGCGTGACCCTGAACGGCCCGGCGTGCAGCCGCGAGCCGAGCTCGGCGGCCGTGGCGATCGCCCGTTCCCGGACCTCGTCGGCGCCGACGACCTCGTCCAGGAAGCCGGCGGCCTTCGCCTCGGCGGGCGAGTGCACCTTGGCGAGCTGGATGGCGGCCGTGAACGCCGGCAGCGCGAGGCGGTCCTGGCAGATGCCCACGGCGAAGCCCGGCACCGGCATGCCGATCGCGACCTCGTTCAGTCCGATCTTGAACGGTCCGTCCGCACCGATGCGCACGTCCGCGCAGCAGAGGAGGATGGCGCCCATGGCCAGCGCATGACCGGTCGCGCCGAACACGACCGGCTTGGGGAACATGTAGAAGCGGAGCCCCAGGCGGGCGCCCCGGGCGAGCATGTCCCGAGCAGCGTCCGCGCCGGAGGTCATGACCGAGAGGTCGAAGCCGGCGGAGAACCTTCCCTCCCGTCCGACCAGGACCACCGACGTGACGTCGTCCTGCTCGGCCCGGTCGAGCGCGGCCTCGAGGCCGGCCAGCACGTCGAAGCCGAGGGCGTTCGCCTTGCCGTCGTCGAGCTCGATGACGGCGACGCCGTCGGAGACGGTGACCGTCACGGCACCGCCGTCGGTCGTGGGGTTCGTGTCGTCCATGGCGCGGCACGCTACCTCGGCGCGCGGTCCGCGACGACGGGTCGCGGCGCGCCGGGACCTCCCTCGGCGTCGGTAGGCTCGGCGGCCACGGAGGGGCGCGACGAGCTCGTGCGACGTCGTGGCGTCACCACCCCGAAACGGAGGCAGGCATGGGATTCCTGGACAAGGCGAAGGGCTTGGCCGACCAGGCCATGGCCAAGGCGGATCAAGCGATGGCCGGAGGGCCGACGTCCAAGTCGGCCGACCCGTACTTCCGCGACCTCGGCGTGCTCGCCTACCTCGAGGCCACCGGTCGGGCCCCTGCCGAGGCCGACCGCCTGCGGCAGGAGGCGATGACGGCCATCCAGGGCCTGGAGAGCCAGACCGCCCTCAACTTCGCCATGTCGTCCGCCGCGCCGCCGCCCCCGGGCGCTGCCGCGTCCGCCCCGCCGCCTCCCGGGGCGACGGCGTCCGCGCCGCCCCCAC
>JAEXGP010000410.1 GCA_023450775.1 Actinomycetes bacterium
GGACCGGACCGCGTCGAGCACGGCCTCGATGCCCACGACGTCCAGCGACGAGTCGTGCGCACCGGCGAAGGACACGTCGTCGCCGTCCTCGCCCGCCGCGGAGGACCGCACGGCGACCGGCGTGCCGTCGCCGAGCGCCGTGTACGACTCGCCGACGGCGGCGGCGACCTCGGCGTCGTCAGGGTCCGCGCCGGCCACCACCGCGAACCCGTCGGGAACCGGCAGCCCGGCGGCGACCAGGCGCGCCAGACCCGACGCCTTGCCACCGACCAGGGTGGGGTCCGCGGCGGCTGGCGAGTCGAGCGGGACGACGACGGAGTCCACCCGTCCAGCGTGCCATCGGGCCAACTACCGTCGGGCGCATGACGACGTTCCCGCCCGCGGTCCACCACACGTTGTCGGGGAAGAACTCCCCCGGGGGCCCCGGTGGCGAGCAGATCCAGCTCGCGGTGCACGAGCTGGGCGACGGCGGCGACCGCCCCGCGGTGGTGTTCAGCCACGGCTTCCCGGAGCTGGCGTACTCGTGGCGCTACCAGCTGCCGGCGGTGGCCGACGCCGGGTTCCGGGCGATCGCGCCCGACCAGCGCGGCTACAACCGCTCGAGCGCTCCCGACGACATCGAGGCCTACGGGCTCGGTCAGCTCTGCGGCGACCTCGCCGACCTGCTCGACGCCCTGGAGATCGACAAGGCGGTGTTCGTCGGCCACGACTGGGGCGGGTTCGTGGTGTGGGCCATGCCGGTGCTCTTCCCGGAGCGCTGCGCCGGCGTCGTCGGCATCTGCACCCCGTACACGCCGTTCCCGGGCACCTCGTTCCTGCGCTCCATGTTCCCGAACGACGACGACATGTACATGCTGTGGTTCCAGCAGCCGGGCGTGGCAGAGGCCGTCATGGACCGCCAACCCCGCAAGGTGTTCGAGAAGCTCATGGTCGGCGGCGTCGACCCCGAGGTGCTGCTCGAGATGGGGACCGGCCGGGCCGAGGGCATGAGCTTCAACCCGTTCAAGGACCTCGACGCGGTGCCGGACCTGGGCGAGCCGATCGCCACCGACGACGAGATCGACGTGTACGCCGAGGCGTTCGAGCGCACCGGCTTCCGGGGCGGCATCAACTGGTACCGCAACATCGACGCCAACGCCGCCGCCTACCCCGAGGTCGGCACCCGGAAGTTGGACCTGCCGACGCTGATGATCTGCTCTGAGTGGGACCCGGCGCTGCCGCCCGCGCTGGCGGCCAACATGCCGAACATCTGCGGCGACCTGGAGATGGCGACGGTGCCCCGCGCCGGCCACTGGGTCCAGCAGGAGGACCCCGAGACCGTCAACGACCTCCTCGTCGACTGGCTCACCCGCCGATTCGCCGAGTAGCGCCCCTCGTCGCCGCCCCCAGGTGCTCCGGAGGGGCTGTCAGGGTCGGGCGTCGGCCACCGAGCGGGCCAGCAGCGCGCGGAGCTGATCGGTCCTCGCCGACCACGTGAACCGCTCGGCCACCCGCCGTGCGCCGCGCTCCCCCAGCTCCCGGGCGAGCGCCCGGTCCTCGAGCAGCTCGCCGACCGCCTCGGTGACCGCCGCCAGGTCCGTGCCGTCGACGAGCACGCCGCCCGCCGGGTCGCCCTCCGCGCCGCCGACCGCCTCGGGGACGCCCCCGATCTCGCCGGCCACCACCGGCACGCCGACCGCCTGGGCCTGGATGAACACGATGCCGAACGCCTCGACCTCGAACCCGCCGCGCCGCTCCCGGCACGGCATCGCGAACACGTCGCCCGCCGCGTAGTGGGCCGGGAGCTCGTCCTCGTCGACGATGCCGGTGAACACGACGTGGTCGGCCACGCCCTGGTCCCGCGCCAGCTGCTCGAGCGCCTCCCTGTGCGGACCGCCGCCGACGATCAGGAGCGCGGTGCCCGGTACCCGCCGTCGCAGCTCGGGCAGCGCCCGGATCAGCTGGTCCTGGCCCTTGCGGGCCACCAGGCGCGACACGCACACCACGACCGGCCGGTCGCCCAGACCGTGGCGCTCGCGGACCGCCGTGCCGTCGACGCCGGGGTGGAATGCCGCCGGGTCGATCCCCGGAGGCAGCAGCTCCGAGACGACGTCGGTGCCGAACGCCGGCGACAGCAGGTCCCGGCACCAGTGCGAGACGTAGGTGATCGCTGACGTGTTGCGCCCGATCCGCCGCAGCACCGGCCCGCTGCCCGGCATTCGGACCGCCGAGACCTCGAGCCCGTGCGTCCAGCACACGTTCGGCACGCCGGTGCGACGCCGGATGGCCCCGCCCATGAACGCGAGCGGCACGGTCGCGCCGAACACGACGAGCTCGGCTTCCGTCGCCTCGATCAGCTCGACGGCGTGGCGCAGCACACGGCGCGTCGGCAGCAGCACCGACGTCGCCTCCCGGACCACGGCGAACGGCGCGGCGGCGTCGTGGACCCGCCAGTCCTCGTCGGCCGTGCCCGGCCGGGGCGTGGAGCCGTAGAGGGTGACCTCGTCGCCGGCCGCGGCGAGCCCCCGCGCCAGCTGGTCGACGTAGTACTGGATGCCCCCGACCTGCGGCGGCAGGTCGTTGGTGACGATGAGGACGCGCACGCGCCGGACTGGCGGACCGACGAGGACGCCGTCAGCGGACGGCGGAGCGGAAGAACTCGACCGTGTCGGCGAACGCCTTGTCGGCCTCCTCGGGCGAGTGCACCTCGGGCCGGTGGTCGTTGAAGAAGGCGTGGTCGACGTCGGGGTGCACCTCGAGCACGGCGTCCTTGCCGTACGTCTCGCGCAGGTCCGCCTCGAGCGCCTTGACGAGCGCCGGCGAGAAGAAGTCGTCGTTCTCGGCGTAGTGGCCGCGGACCGGACCCGACAGCTTGGAGTAGTCGGGCGCGGCGCCCTCCCACGGGATGAGCCCGTAGAAGGGGGCGCAGGCGACCACGTCCTGGGACTCGTTGCAGGCGACGACGAGCGCCAGCCCGCCGCCCATGCAGAACCCGATGACCCCGACGCCGTCGCTGCTCGTGGCCTCGTTGTCCTTCAGGAAGGCGATGGCACCCCGGAGGTCCTTGGCCGCCTGCTCCAGGTTGAGCGCCATCATGAGCTTGCCGGCCTCGTCGGGCTCGGTGGTCGTCTCGCCGTGGTACAGGTCGGGGGCGAGGGCCGTGAAGCCCTCCGCGGCGAACCGGTCCACGACCTCCTTGATGTGGGGCACGAGCCCCCACCACTCCTGGATGACCAGGACGGCGGGGCCGGACCCGGTGGCCGACGGGGCGAACCAGCCCTGCGCGCTGGATCCGTTCGAGGGGAATTCGACCATCTGTCCCATGGCCCGGACCCTAGTGCCCTGCCCCGATCGTCATGCGAGCGGTCGGGGCCGAGGCGGCCGGACCGCGCTCCCGGCACGCCGTGGCTGGTGAGGCCCGACGAGTCAGCCGGCCAGGCGGAACAGCTCGGGGGCGACCGGGCAGTCCGTGGCGCGCAGGCCCTCGGCCACCTCGACGGGGCCGTCGGGACCGGCGATCCGGTCGACCAGGTCGAGCGCCAGCTCCTCCTCGGCGGCGTCGAAGGCGTCGACCGACGAGGACCAGCGTCCGAGGAGGGCGTCCCACATGCGGGCGGGCATCAGCCGGCCCACGCCGACGACCAGCCACACCGGCACGTCGGCCCGGCGGGCCACGGCCGCCGCGGCGCGGGACCCGGCGGGCACGAG
>JAEXGP010000016.1 GCA_023450775.1 Actinomycetes bacterium
GCCACCACCACCGGAGTAGTAGCCGATGCCACCGCCGCCACCGCCCGCGGCACCGCCGTTGCCCTGCCCGCCGGTGCTGCCGCTGACACGGCCGTTCGCCGCGGCACCGCCACCGCCGGCGCCGTACTGGGAACCTCCGGAGCCACCGCCGACCGAGCAGTGGTCACAACCGCCAGCGCCACCGCCGGCACTGAAGCCATCGGCGCCCACGCCGCCGTCGTTGCCGTAGATGCCAGGGTTGGCCGGGGCGGTGTTGAGGATGGAGTTCGTGATCTGCACCGGGCCTGCGCCGGTGGCGCGCACGGCGTAGAAGGTCGCTCCGTCGGTGCCGCCGTTGATGTCGTTGTACCAATCGACGGTCCAACCGGAGGTGTTGCTCCAGACCGGCGATGCCGGGTTGACCGGCTCGAGCAGGGCGTACGCGCCGCCGCCGCTGTCGTACATCTCGAACTCGATCGTGTACGTGCGGCCGGCGACCAGGTTCACCCCGGTCCGGGAGGTGGTGGCCGTCGGGCCCTGGTTGACCCACTGCTTGTAGAGCAGCTGGCGGGTGCCCTGGGAGTCGACGAGCCACGCCCGGCCGCCGTCGTCGGTGGTGCCGCGGACCTGGAAGTTGGTGACGTTCGAGCCGGCGGTGAACGTGTAGCGCCAGTGGCCCTTGAAGTTGTCGGCGTTGACGCCGGTCCGGGGCGACGCCGTGCCGTAGTCCGCGTTCGGTCGGCCGACGTTCGTGTCGGTCCCCACGTAGCTGCCGCTGCGGCCGGAGTTGATCGTGAGCTGCTCCAGCTTGGCGCCGGAGCCCTGGACCAGCACACCGGTCCCGGTGCCGGTGATCGTGACGGTGTTGCTCCCCGGGGCAGCCCTTCGCCATGCACCGACCGACGTGTACCCGGTGTTGCCGTACCCGCCGCGGATCGTGACCGAGTAGCCCTTGTTGACCGTGAGGCCGACCGGGTAGTTCCCGGCGGCGACCACGATCTCGTCACGCGCTGCGTCGTTCACGGCGAGGGCGCCGGTGATCGTCGCCTTGGGCCCGCCGGTGCACGTCGCCAGGCCGGTCGTGGGGCAGAAGCCGTTGTTGCCGTCGCTGCCGGACGGCGACACGAAGATCGACTTGGACAGCACGTAGTCCACGTCGACCGTCGAGGTCGCGGTGGCCTGCGACCCGGCAAGGTCGGCGATCTGCGCGCTGATCACGAAGCGCCCGCCCGCCGGGAACTGGAACGGTAGGGCCCAGGTGCCGGCGTTCACCGTGCCGGTGATCGGCGCGTCGAAGAAGAACGGCGCCACCTGGTAGGCGGATCCGTTCCAGTACAGACCGGTCTCGGACCGCTGCACGCTCACCTGGACGCCGGTGTTGAAGCCCGACTGGTTGCCCGGCCCGGGGTCCGAGACCGTGCCCGAGATCGAGTTGCCCGTGTAGACGACCTCGGTGGCGTACCTGGTGCCCGAGGAGCTGATCCGCGTGCCGTTCGCAGGGTTGGTGATCGCCAGCGTGGGCGGCACCGCGTCCAAGCGGAGGTTGAAGGACTTGGTCTTGGTCGCGCTGACGTTCCCCGCGCGGTCCACCGCGTAGTACCAGATGGTCCAGTTGCCGGGGTCGCTGAAGGGCACGGTGAACGTGGCGGTCGACTCGCCCGGGGTGAACGTCGGCGTGAGGTTCGACGCGAGCGCGAAGGCCGGCACGGGATCCCCGGACTGCCAGTTCTCGGCGCGGGCGTAGTAGATGGCGCCGATGCCCGACTGGCCCGGCGGATCGTTGTCCTTGGCCGTGACCGTGATGGTCGTGTCGACCGGGCTGTTGGACCACTGCGTGCCCGCGACCGAGCTGTCGGTCACCGTGGGCGGCGCGATCTTGTCGACCAGGTAGGTCTCGCCACCGCTGGTGGCCTGCATCTCGTTGCCGACGGCGTCGAAGATGCCGGACGGCACGTCGAGGACGAGCGCGAAGACACCGTTGGCGCCCGTGGGCGCAGTGACCGAATAGACGTCGCCGGCACCGGTGACCACGGGGTTGGTGGCGAGCGGCGAGCCCTCCAGCGTGAGGCCGAAGTTGGCGTCGCTCACACCGGTGACCGGCTCGCTGAACGTGACGGTCCAGGCGACGGTGCCGGCGTTCGTCGCGCCGGGCTCGGGGCTGGTCGGCGTGCGGACGATCGACGCGACCGTCGGTCGGACGCGGTCGATCGTGAACACCTGGTTCGGGCTGGGAGCGATCGACGTGTCGAGCAGGTTGGTGGCGTTGTCGCGGATGGCCGTCGGCGGAACCGCGGCCAGGCCGACGGTGCCGTTGCCCTCGATCCCGCGCACGGTCACGCGCCACACGACACCGTCGTCCGGCGTGCCGCTGGTCGTGGACGTGATGTCCGCAGCGGCGATCGTGCCGCCGGTGATCCCGGCGCTCCGCACGACCTGGAGGTCCGACGGGACCACGCCGAGCACCCGCTCCGAGAAGCGGACGACGAAGGTCATGTCGGTCCGGTTCGACGGGTCCGTGATCGTGGTGTCGCGGGTGATCGACACGATGTGCGGTCGAGTGCGGTCGACCGCGTAGACCTCTCCCGTGACCGGCGTGAACGGCAGCGAGTTGCCGGCGAGGTCCTTCACCGCGCTGTACGCGGCGTTCAGGTTGATGCCGACCGTGCCGTCACCGGTCGTCCCGTTGAGGAGGATGCCGACCGTCCACTGATAGGGGTTGCCCGACACCTGCGACGGCGCCTGCACCACGCCCGTGAGGCCGCCGGTCATGGGCGGGGTGAGGAAGTTGCCGGCGGTCAGACCGGTGACCGGCTCGGAGAAGGTGACCCGCCACGTGAGCAGGTTGGTGTTGGTCGGGGTGCCCGCAAGACGAGTGATCGACGTGACCGTCGGCTGGGTCTGGTCGATGTCGAAGTACTCGCCGGGGAACGGCAGCGGCGTCGGGTCCGCCAGCTGCGTGCCGTTCTTGGTGATGCCGGCGACGTTGACCAGGTTGAGGCCGAGCGAGCCGTCGCCGACGACGCCCGAGGCGGTGACCGTCCAGATGGCGCCGCTGCCGGTCACGGTCAGCGGCCCGTAGGTCACGCCATCGGCGTCGAGGGCGAAGTGCGACGCGTTGACGCCGGCGACCGGGTCCGAGAAGGTCACCGTCCACGACGGCGCGGAGCTGTTGGTCCGCTCCGCGCCCACCCGGAGGATCGACTGGACCGTCGACGAGAAGCAGCCGGTGGACACCGACGGAGCGAACGTGCCGCACACCACGCCGGCCTGGCCGTTGCTGCCGCGACGACCCTGCACACCGTCGCGGCCGTCGCCGCCGGGGCTGCCGTCGTTGCCGCTGCCGTCCACGGCCGCGCCACCGTGGCCGCCGCGACCGCCGGGGCCACCGGCGCCGCCCTGACCGACAGAGGCACCGGTGGTGCCCTGGGT
>JAEXGP010000080.1 GCA_023450775.1 Actinomycetes bacterium
GGGCAGCTGCAGCCCCCATGCGGTGGTACCGGCAGGGATGATCGCGGCCACGTGGCGCTCCTTCCGCGGCGCTCCCACCGCAGGATCTGATGGACCGTCAGATCATATGGATCGGCTCGGCACCGCGAGCGGGCGGCGGGCGGGCGGGCGTCAGCTCAACAGGCCCGCGGCCGCCACCGCGCCCAGCTCCCAGCACCGCTCCAGGTCCTCGGTCGACGGCGCGCCGGTCACCTGGACGACGGGCTGCACCGCGCGCCATCGCAGGCCGGTGGTGATCCGCTCGAGCGCGGCCAGCCCGCCGGTGAGGTCGTCGTTGCCGTGGAGGTACGCACCGAACGGCCGGCCCACCGTCTCGTCCAGGCACGGGTAGTAGATCTGGTCGAAGAAGTGCTTGAGCGCCCCGGCCAGGTAGCCGAGGTTGACCGGACCGCCGAGGACGATGGCATCCGCGGCCAGGACGTCCGCCGCGCCCGCGGTCAGCGCCGGCCGCGTGACGACCTCCACCTCGGCGACCGCCGGGTCCGACGCACCGTCGCGCACGGCGGTGAACATGGAGTGCAGCGCGGGCGACGGCGTGTGGTGGACCAGCAGCAGACGAGCCACGTCGCGCTCCTGCCGGTCAGGCGCTCGAGCCCGCCCGACCCAGGTCGGACTCGGCGGCCACGACGAGCGACTCGCCGGTGGCGCCGTCGGAGAAGAACGCGGTGCCGATGTCCAGCACCAGCGACACCGCGTCGCCGCCGACCTCGACCGGGAACGCCGCGCCGCTGCGGATCCGCTCGAGCAGCCCGCCGACCGACTCGGGCTGCAGGGACGAGCACCCGAGCAGGAAGCGCGCCGGCGGCTCGAAGCCCAGCACGTCGCGACCGCGCACCACCCGGTCCAGGCGGGCCTCGACCTCCCGCACGGCCTCGTGCGCGCCGTCGGCGTCGGTGCCCGACAGCGCGTCGAACCCCGCGACCTCCACGACGATCACGGCCGGGTTCAGCCCGTTGCGCACCAGGTGATGGACCTGGTCGACGACCGCGTCACGGCGCGGGAGCTTGCTGGGCTCGCGGGTCTCCGCCATGTGAAGCGACGGTACCCCTTCGTCGACCACGGCGCGGTGGGCCGTCCTGCCCAAATCCGCCCTGCTCACTCTGCCCTGTCCACCCCTGCCGCTCTGTCCACCCCTGCCGCCCTGGCCACCCCTGCCCATGTGGCGCCGCGGCATCCGGGCGTGGCGACCTCGTCAGCCCAGGCGGTTCCCCCAGATGCCGACGAAGCTCACCATCTCGCCCGGGTAGCCGCCCAGGTTGTGGGTCAGCGCCAGCCCGCGGTCGATCGTGTCGATGCGCCGGTCCTCGGGCGCCTCGCCCCGGAGCTGCAGCCAGCACTCGAACAGCATCCGGAGGCCCGACGCGCCCACCGGGTGGCCGAACGACTTGAGGCCGCCGTCGGTGTTGACCGGCAGCTCGCCGTGGAGGTCGAACACGCCGGCCTCGCAGTCCTTCCACGCCTGCCCCCGGGCCGAGAAGCCCAGGTCCTCCATGAGCACCAGCTCCGTCGGCGTGAAGCAGTCGTGCACCTCGGCCATCGCCAGCTCGTGGCGCGGGTCGGTGATGCCCGCCTGCGCGTAGGCGTCCTCGGCGGCCCACTGGCACTCGTCGAAGTGCGTGTAGTCGTAGTCCGCGTCGAGCAGGCCCGAGGCGTTGCCGGCCACGAAGCTCAGCGCCTTCACGTAGATCGGCGTGTCCGTGTACTTGTGGGCGTCCTCGGCCCGCACGACGATCGCACTGGCGGCGCCGTCGGCCACGCCCGCGCAGTCGAACACCGAGAGCATCCCGGCGACCGACGGCATGGCGCAGATGGCGTCCACGTCCATCTCCCGGCGGAACTGGGCCCGCGGGTTCTTGGCGCCGTTGGAGTGGTTCTTGCTGGCGATGCGGGCCAGCACCCGGCGCAGCTCGCCGGGATCGACGCCGTACTTCTCGGCGTACGCCGGTGCCACCAGCGAGAACATGGCCGCGGCGGTGAGCGTTCGGTTGGTGCCGTCAGTGGGGATCGGGAAGGCGTTGAGCCCCTGGTAGCCCGAGTCCTTGACCTTCTCCACGCCGACGGCGGCGGCCACGTCGTAGGCGCCGGACGCCACCGCGTAGCAGGCCTGGCGCAGCGCCTCGGAGCCGGTGGCGCAGTAGTTCTCCACCCGGGTCACCGGCTTGCCCTGCAGCTTCAGCGGGGCGGACAGCGTCACGCCCGACATGCCGGACTGCGCCGTGCCGAGCCACCAGGCGTCCACGTCGGCGATGTCGATGCCGGCGGAGTCGAGACCTGCGTGGGTGCCCTCGACGACCAGGTCGTCCAGACCCTTGTCCCAGTGCTCGCGGAACGGCGTGCAGCCCATCCCGACGATCGCGACCCGGTCCTTGATGCCGTGGCTGGCCATGTCAGCCCTCCCCCGTCGTGTTGGCGCTGCTCCCGGCCGCCGCGGTCGCGGGGCGGGCCTTCCAGAAGTAGTTCGCGATGCCGTCGGCGGCGTTGAGCCGGCGGAACGTCATCTCGACCGTCATGCCGATCGACACCTGGTCCGCGGTGACGTCGGTGAGCTCGACCGGCAGGCGGCCGCCGCCCTCGAAGTCGCAGACGGCGAACACGATCGGCGGCGACGGCGAGTACGCCAGCGAGTCGACCGTGAACGTGGCGACCGTGGCCGGCACGTCGGCCATGGGCGCCGGGTCCATGTCGTCGACCGCGCCGTTGGAGAAGCTCACGCGTGCCGGTGGCAGGTGCAGCGCGTCGCTCTGGCGGTCGCGGCTGCCGACGAACCCGTACTTCCAGTCGAGCCGGCGCTCGGCGGCCGACGCCGACATGCGGGCGGGCTCGGGTCGGTTCGGCGGTTGGATCGGCAGGACGCCGCGCCACGACAGGTACTTGGCGTAGGGCAGGGAGTCGTCGCCCCCGGCCAGCTGGTCGGCCACCGTGGGCACCGATGCGACCGACGGCTCCTCGGTCCGGCGGAACAGGAAGACGTCGGCGCCGTCGGCCAGCGCCACCAGCGCCACGACCTGACCCGGCGAGGCCTGCTCGACCAGGTCGGCGAGCAGGACGAGCGGATGCGCGGCGCCGGTGAAGCCGACGGTGGCGTCGAGGCGGTCGGCCAGGTCCACGCCGGCGGCACCGAGGCGCTTCGCCAGCGGGGCGCCGGCTCGGGCGTGCGGCGCCGAGATGGCGACGCGGCTGACCTGGTCGACGTCGAGACCGGCGTCCTTGAGCGCGGCATCCCACGCACGACCGGCGAGGTCGTCGTAGCGCTGCTGGCCGAAGCGCTCCTCCCAGGCGTGTGTGCGCAGCTCGCCCGGCGAGCGCCAGCGGTCCAGGAACTCCTGCGTGGCGGACGCCCCACCGACGTACTCCGCGAGCAGCGGGCCGTGCCCGGCGTCGGCCACGAGCACCGCGGCGCCGGCATCGCCGCCGCCCTTCTCCTCGAC
>JAEXGP010000128.1 GCA_023450775.1 Actinomycetes bacterium
GTCTCGACCGGCGCGGCGGTCGTGGTCGTCACGGGGGCCTCGGTGGTGGGCACCGGCGGCGCGGCGACGAGCGGAGCGGCGCCCGTGGTGACCGTGCTCGCCACCAGGCCGGCGAGCTCGTTGGCCCCCGCCCCGGTGAGGTGCAGGCCATCGCCCGACGTGAGGCCGGAGCGGCCGGCGCTCGCCGCGTGCCAGTCGATGAGGCGGAGGTTCGGATACCGGGTCGCGGCGTCGCGGAGCACCTGGTTGGCGGGCCCGTAGTACGGGCGGACCTCACGGATGGTGAGCCAGTAGACGTTCGGCACCGAGGCCGCCGCGGCCATCACGGCGTCGACGCGCTGACGGAACGTGGCGGGGTTGCCGCCGTCGTTCGCGCCCAGGCTCACGACCAGCGTGTCGGTGAGCCCGCCGGCACGGGACCGCACGGCCTCGGCACCGGCGAGCGTCGAGCGGCTCACCGCCCCGTCGAAGTCGACGGTCCATCCGGCTCGCTCGAGCTGGGCCACGAGCGGCGCCTTGGCCCCGAGCAGGATGCTGTCCGCGACCACCACCGCGTGCCGGGGTTGGGCGCCGACCGGGGGCCCGACGAGCGCGCCGGTGCCCGTCGACACCAGGAGCGACACGGCGAGCGCGACCAGGAGCTTCGTTCGGGAGGTCGACCGGAGCACGGTGATCCACGCTATCGCCGGTCCTCCGGAACGGACACCGGCGACCGGCGCGACGGCCGGACTCCGCGGGACCGGAGGGACGCGCGCGGGTCGCTCAGCGCCGGGGCCGGTCGGCGTAGCGCACGACGGCCTGGCTCAGCGGCACGAGGTCGCGGCGGTACTGGCGGTGCACCTCGTCGACGCGCTCGGCGACCTCGGCCGCGAGCCGCTGGTTCCGCGCCTCGAGCTCGGCGATGCGGGCCTCGAGCTCGAGCACGCGCTTCACGCCGGCCAGGTTGAGGCCGTCGTTGGTCAGCTCCTGGATGCGACGGAGCTGCGCGATGTCGGCCTCGCTGTAGCGACGGCTGCCGCCGCTGGTGCGCCCCGGGTCCACCAGACCCTTGCGCTCGTAGATGCGCAGCGTCTGCGGGTGCACCCCGGCCAGCTCCGCGGCGACGGAGATGACGTACACGGCTTGGTGGTACTCGGGCACGTCACACCTCCAGGTGCGATCTGGGCGAGGGCGCCGAGCGGGCCGCGGCCAGCGCCTCCAGCGCGGCGCGCTCCTCGTCGTT
Source organism: Actinomycetes bacterium (assembly GCA_023450775.1). Lineage (GTDB taxonomy): Bacteria > Actinomycetota > Acidimicrobiia > Acidimicrobiales > Microtrichaceae > Dermatobacter. The sequence continues at coordinate 1,223 of JAEXGP010000128.1, forward strand.
GACCTCGGTGGGCACGTCGATCTCGATCGTCACCAGCAGGTCACCGGTGGCCTTGGACGTCGTCAGGCCCTTGCCCCGCACGCGGAACGTGCGGCCGCTGCGCGTGCCGGCGGGCACGCGGATGGTCACGGGCTCGTCCTCGAGCGTGGGCACCGTGACGTCGGCGCCGAGCGCGGCCTCGGTGTAGGTGACGGGCACGGTGAGCGTCAGGTTGTCGCCGTCGCGGCCGAACATGGGGTGCGGCTCGACCTGGACGCGCACGTAGAGGTCGCCGTCGGGCCCGCCGTTGGCGCCCGCGCCGCCGCGGCCCTTCACGCGGATCCGCTGGCCGTCGCGCACGCCCTGCGGGATGCGCACCTTGACCTGGCGCGGCCGCCGGACCGAACCGACCCCGCTGCAGGTGGGGCACGGCGACTCGATGATGCGCCCCCGGCCGCCGCAACGGGGGCACGGGGAGCTGAACGAGAAGAAGCCCTGGTCCTCGGCCACCGCGCCGGTGCCGTTGCAGTCGGGGCACACGAGCGGTGCGGTGCCGACGGCGGCACCGCTGCCGAAGCAGTCGGGGCACCGGACGTCGGACACCACGTTGACCGTGGTCGTGGCGCCGCGGGCCGCGTCGTCGAAGGTCATCGTCAGCGTGGCCTCGATGTCGGTGCCGCGCCGGGGGCCGGTGCTCGCCGCCTGCGGACCGCCGCCGCCCTGGCGGCCCCTGGTGAACAGGTTGCCGATCAGGTCGGAGAGGTCGGAGGCCTCGAACCGGGCGCCGCCCGGACCGCCGAAGCCGCCCGGTCCGAACCCGCCGAAGCCGTTGGCGCCGACGGGGCCCATGCGGCGGACCTCGTCGTACTGCTGGCGCTTCTCGGGATCGCCGACCACCTCATAGGCGGACGACACCTCCTTGAAGCGCTCCTCGGCCACCGGGTCGTCGGGGTTCGCGTCGGGGTGCAGCTGGCGGGCCAGCTTGCGGTACGCCTTGGTGATGTCCTTCTGCTCCGCGGTCTCCGACACGCCGAGAACGGCGTAGTAGTCCTTCTCGAACCACTCGCGCTGCGGGGACGACACGTCGGCTCAGCCCTTCACCTTGACCATCGCCGGCCGCACCACGTGGTCGTTCCACAGGTAGCCGGCGCGGAGCACCTCGACGACGACCGCGTCGCCGTCACCTTCCTCGTGCATGACCGCCTCGTGGACGTTCGGGTCGAACTCCACGTCGACGTCCGCGACCTTGACCAGGCCGCGCTTGGTCAGCGTGCTCTCGAGCTGCGACTGGACCGGGGCCACGTCGGTGTGGCCCTGGCCGAGCGCGGCGTCGCACGCGTCGAGCACCGGCAGGAGGTCGCGGACGAGCTCCATGGCCGCGAGGGCCCGCTGCTCGGCACGCTGGACCTCGACCCGGCGCTTGTAGTTGTCGAAGTCGGCCTTGACGCGCTGCACCAGGTCGCGCAGCTCGTCACGCTCGGTCTCGACGCGCTGGGCGAACTCCACGGCCTCGACGACCGCGTCCTCGGCGCTCTGGCCGAGGTCGTCGGCCTCGGCCGCGGCGAGATCCAGGTCCACGTCGACCCGGTCCGCCGCGTCCTCGACCGACATGGCGTCGGCGGTGAGGTCGTCCTCGACGACCTCACCCACCGCCACCGTGTCGTCCACGGAGCCCTCGTCGCCGGGGTACCCGGCGCCGGACGTGGAGGTCACTTGCCCTCCTCGTCCACGATCTCCGCGTCGACGACCTCGTCATCGGACGGACCGGCGTCGCCCGCGGCGCCCGCGGCACCCGGGTTGCCGGCGGCCTCGTCCTTGGCCGCCTGCTCGTAGAGCAGCTGCGACAGCTTCTGGCTGGCCGCCATGAGGCTCTCGGATGCGGTGTTCATGCGATCGAGATCGCCACCGTTGAGGGCCTCCTTGAGCTCGGCCAGCGCGGACTCGACGGTGGCCTTCTCGGCCTCGTCGACCTTGTCGCCCTGCTCACGGAGGATCTTCTCGGTCTGGTACACGAGCGTGTCGGCCCGGTTGCGGACGTCGGCCTCCTCCTTGCGGCGGCGGTCCTCCTCCGCGTGGGACTCGGCGTCGCGCACCATCTGGTCGATCTGGTCCTTGGACAGCGAGGACTGCCCGGTGATCGTGATCGACTGCTCCTTGTTGGTGGCGCGGTCCTTGGCGGACACGTTGACGATGCCGTTGGCGTCGATGTCGAACGTGACCTCGATCTGGGGCACGCCCCGAGGGGCGAGCGGCAGGTCGACGAGCTGGAACTTGCCCAGCGTCTTGTTGAAGTCCGCCATCTCGCGCTCGCCCTGGAGCACGTGGATCTCGACCGAGGGCTGGCTGTCCTCGGCCGTGGTGAAGACCTCGGTCTTCTTGGTCGGGATCGTGGTGTTGCGCTCGATGAGCTTGGTCATGACGCCGCCCTTGGTCTCGATGCCGAGGGAGAGCGGGGTGACGTCGAGCAGCAGGACGTCCTTGACGTCGCCCTTCAGGACGCCGGCCTGGATGGCTGCGCCCATGGCGACGACCTCGTCGGGGTTCACGCCCTTGTGGGGCTCACGCCCGGTCAGGCTCTCGACGAGCTCCTGCACCGCGGGCATGCGGGTGGAACCGCCGACCATGATCACGTGGTCGACCTGGTCCTTGGAGATGCCGGCGTCCTTGATGGCCTGCTCGAAGGGCACCTTGCACCGCTCGATCAGGTCCGCGGTCATCTCCTGGAACTTCGCCCGCGAGAGCGTGTAGTCGAGGTGCAGCGGGCCGGCGTCGGTGGCGGTGATGAACGGCAGGTTGATCTGCGTCTGGGCCACCTGCGACAGCTCGATCTTGGCCTTCTCCGCAGCCTCCTTGAGGCGCTGGAGGGCCATCTTGTCGTTGCCCAGGTCGACGCCGTGGTCGCCCTTGAACGAGTCGACGAGCCAGTCGATGACGCGCTGGTCCCAGTCGTCACCGCCCAGGCTGGTGTCGCCGTGGGTGGACTTCACCTCGAACACGCCGTCGCCGATCTCCAGGACCGAGACGTCGAACGTGCCGCCGCCGAGGTCGAACACCAGGATCGTCTGGTCCTCGGCCTCCTTGTCCATGCCGTAGGCGAGCGCGGCCGCGGTCGGCTCGTTGATGATGCGCAGCACCTCGAGGCCCGCGATCTGACCGGCCTCCTTGGTGGCGGTCCGCTGGGCGTCGTCGAAGTACGCGGGCACGGTGATCACGGCCTGCGTGACCGTGTCGCCCAGGTAGGACTCGGCGTCGCGCTTGAGCTTCATGAGGATGCGCGCCGAGATCTCCTGCGACGTGTACTTCTTGCCGTCGATCTCGATGTCCCAGTTGGTGCCGATGTGGCGCTTGACGGAACGGATCGTGCGATCGGCGTTGGTGACGGCCTGGCGCTTGGCGACCTCGCCGACGAGCACCTCGCCGTCCTTGGCGAAGGCGACCACCGACGGCGTCGTGCGCGCGCCCTCGGCGTTGGGGATGACGACGGCGTCACCGGCCTCGAGGGCGCTGACGACGGAGTTGGTCGTACCGAGATCGATACCGACGGCCTTTGGCATGTGGGGGTCTCGCTTTCTGTCTCTCTTGGAGAACTGTCTGTCGTGGAGAACTGTCTGTCGTGGAGAAGTCCCGCCGCCCGGGCCGGGCAGCGGCTGTCGTGTGCTTCGTGGTCTGTTCGTGTGGTTCGAGCGGCCGGCCCGTGGGGATCCTCTGCAGCGCCGGTGCGCTGCGGACCTGCTCGCCTGACGCTCAGGCTAGAGGGCGATCCGCCGATCAGGGACACTCGTGACAGATCACAGTGTAACAAAGTTGAGCGGCCGGTTGTCAGGTTCTTGCCGATCCGGGCCGATCTGCTGACGACACGCTCAGGTGGGCGCGGCAGCGCGGCCGAGCTCGCCCGGCCGTCCGCTCCGGTCGCTCGGCCTGGGTCGGTCCCACCCTCGGGAGTGCCGGCGCGAGGGTGGCCCGGCTCAGGGCGTGAACGTGCCCTCGCGCCGCAGC
>JAEXGP010000197.1 GCA_023450775.1 Actinomycetes bacterium
AGCCTCGTCGACCCGCTCGACCGCGCCGGCTCGCGCGGTGAGGCGAGGGGTCGGGTCGGGGGCCGGGAGCTCCCCGGGACCGATCAGGGGCAAACCGTCGCCCGCCAGGTCGAGCGCCACCACCGCCGTCGGGTCGAAGGGCGTCAGGAACCCACCGCCGTCGACGGTCCCGGTCACCTCCGACCCGGCCTGCACGTAGGCGCGTGCGAGCAGGGTCGCGATCCGCTCCTGGACGGCCGCGCCGGCGACCACCACGTTCAACCTGGGATGCAGCTCGAGGTGCACGCCGCGCTCGGCGCCCACCTGCAGGTCCACCAACCGCACGGGACCCACCTCCTTCAGTGCAACCATCGGCAGCGGCGCGCGGAAGTGAAGCGATCCCCCGAGGTTCACCCGGGGAGCACGGGAGGTCCGGCGGAGCGGCGCCGGCCTAGGTGTCGCGCTCGCGCGTGTCGCGCAGGAGCACCTCCTGCGCGACGGTCGCCACGTGGGTCCCGTCCAGGGCGAACACGTGGCCGAGGGAGAGCCCTCGTCCGCCGACGAACGTGTGGCAGGTGAAGTCGTGCACGTGCCACTGGTCGGCCTGCAGCGGACGGTGGAACCAGATCGTGTGGTCCAGGCTGGCGGTGAACAGCGCCCGGTAGAGCGTCTCGTCCGGCTCGTTGCGCACCGGGTGCGCCTGGACGACGGCGTCGGTCGGCAGGTCGTCGCTCATGTAGGCGAGCGCAGCGGCGTGGCGGACCCGGTCGTCGCCGATCGGCTCGGTGGTCCGGAGCCAGGCGGTGGCGCGGCCCCGCCCATCGCGCTCGATCGACGAGCTCACCCGGTCGCTGGGCACGAACGCCCGCTCGAACGCCGCGCTCCACGAGCTGCCTTCGAGCTGGTCCGGCACCGGCAGGTCGGGCGGCGGGGCCAGCGTCTCCACGTCCGCGGAGCGCTCGTCGCGCTGGAAGCTGGCCTCCAGGTTGAGGATCGCGCCCACGGCCTGGCGGGCCACGACGCGCCGCGTGGCGAACGACCGGCCGTCGCGGATGCGGTCGACTTCGTAGCGGACCGGCTCGTCGTGGTCGCCGCGCCGGATGAAGTAGGCACGCAGCGAGTGCACCCCGAGCTCCTCGGGAACCGTGGCGGACGCGGCCATCAGCGCCTGGGCCACGATCTGGCCGCCGTACAGCCCGCCCCACGGGTACTGCGGACCGATGCCCACGAAGACGTCACGACCGTGGTCGGCGAGCTCGAGGATGGTCGTCAGGTCCACGCCGAGGACGGTAGCCCGCGCTGGAGCCTCCCGAGTGCGGAGCCACCTGTCGAATGCGGGCGATGCCGTCCCGACTGCGATCGTGCCCGCCGCGTCCGGTCGGGCGGGGGGCGCCGCCCGACCGGACCACGGCATCGGGGCCGAACGTGTGCGTGGAGTCGTCCACGCAGCGCCCTTCCCGATGGCATCATCGCCCAGGGCCGGTTCCGTGTGGATGGGACGAGGTCCCCGCGCACCCGGGCCGTCCGGCCCGGGTCGGTCACGACTCCCGGAGCCCACTGATGAACGCAGCAGCCGAGTCCGACGTCCCCCCGGTGGACGAGCACCTGATGAACCGGGCGGTGTCGTGGGCCCGGTCCGCCGGCGAGCTGACGCTCGGCTGGTTCAACCATCCCGAGCTGGACGTGGAGCGCAAGCACGACGGCTCACCGGTGACCGCCGCCGACAAGGCGGCGGAGCGCATGCTCCGCGAGCTGATCACCACCGAGCTCCCCGACGACGCCATCCGCGGCGAGGAGGAGGACGACCGGCCCGGCACCTCGGGGCGCACCTGGGTCATCGATCCGATCGACGGCACCAAGGCGTTCAGCCGCGGCGTCGGCACGTTCTCGAACCTCCTCTACATGGAGGACGAGCACGGGCCGGCCATCGGCGTGATCAACCTTCCGGCGCTCGACGAGACCGTGTGGGCCGGACGGGGCCGGGGCTGCTTCCACGACGGCTCGCCGTGCCGGGTGTCCGAGCGCACCGACCCAGCCGGCTCGGTGCTGAGCGTGACGGGGTTCCACGGGTGGAACCCCGCCATGTTCGAGCGCACGACCACGTCCGGACTGGAGCTGCGGACCTGGGGCGACGCGTACGGCTACGCGCTGGTTGCGTCGGGCCGGATCGAAGCCATGTTCGACCCGGCCCTCGCGTGGTGGGACCTCGCGGCGATGCTCGTGATCATCCCCGAGGCCGGCGGCACCATCACCAACTGGGAGGGCGGGGACGCCGCCGAGGCGCACATCGACCACCCCGAGTACCGGTGGTCGGCGATCGCCTCCAACGGCGGCTTCCACGACCGACTGGTGGAGCTGCTCGCCCCCTGAACGGCCGGCTCCCGAGCGGGTCGGCCGCCCGGGGATCAGACGCCGGACGCGGCCAGCGACTCGACCAGGCTGACGAACGCGCCGTCCGACTCCGGACGGTCGCGCAGGGTGATGCGCTGCGTGGGTTCCGACGCGGAGCCGATCGCCTCCACGTAGCGGGCCCGGCGGCGGGCGACGAGCCCGTCGGGCACCTCGCGGTCCTCGGCGGCCACGTACTGCTGCTCGATGCCCATCTTGAGCATCCCGAGCGCCTCGGTGCGCATCTGCGACACCCGGGACTCGGTGACGCCCAGGAACCGCGCGAGCTCCTCGGACGTGCGCTCCTCGATGAAGTAGCCGAGGACGATCACTCGGTGGCGCTCCGGGAGCAGCGCGATCGCGTCACGCAGGTAGGCGTGCAGCTCCCGCTGCTCGAGCTCCTCGGCCGGCTCCCGCTCGTCGGGATCCGCGAGCACGTCGACCAGCGTCAGCTCCTCGTCGTCGGTGTCGCCGACGAGGTGCTCGAAGGCGAGGACCACCGAACGGAAGATGCGGTCGCGGAGCCGGTCCAGCTCCTCGCGGGACATCCCGAGCGCGTCGGCGGTCTCACCGATGGACGGGATGCGGCCGAGCTGGCCGGCCAGGCGCTGCTCGGTCTGGTCCAGCCGGCGGGCCAGCGTGCGCACCGAGCGCGGGGCCCAGTCGGCGGACCGGACGGCGTCGATGATCGCGCCCCGGATCCGCTGGGCCGCGAAGCGGTTGAACGGCACGCCGCGGGACTCGTCGTAGCGGCGGGCGGCCTCGACCAGGCCGAGCGCACCGGCACGGATCAGCTCGTCCCGGTCCACGTGGCGGGGGAAGTGCACCGCCACCTGGAACACGACGTGGTTCACCAGCTCGAGGTGCTCCTCGACGAGCTTGGACGCCTCGCAGCTGGCGGCGGACGGCGGCGGGGGCACCAGTGCTCCACCCGAGCCGCGACGGGCCGCCCGGCCCTGCGTCGATCGATCGTCCCTCACTGCTGCGCCCATGTCTGCATCGCTCCTCACTGCCACGTGATTGGCCCGAGGGGTATCGGCGCGCGTGCGCGCCGGACTTGAGCAGAAATCCGAAGAAATCACGGCCCCAGTCCGACGACGACTCGATTGTCACTGTCAGTGGTCGTATCGGCGTTCGAGGGGCCGAACTGAACACCTGGAGCGAGATTTCACCCCCCGCTGACCATGTGTCGGTTCCGGCCCGAGTTCGGGAGCGGCCGGAGATCAGGAGCCGTCGAAGACGGCGGTGCGCACGCCACGCCGGGCCAGCTCCCGGAGCACCGGGACGGGGTCCGCGACCGCCCCGGCGCCGTGGCTCCCCGGCTCGAGCACCCCGGACGCCGCGGTGAGCGCC
>JAEXGP010000267.1 GCA_023450775.1 Actinomycetes bacterium
CACCGGGGTGGTGGGGGGCTGCGCGGGCGCGCACCCGCCGGGGGCCGCCGCCGCGGCTCCCGACCAGGGCGCGCTCAACGGGCTCTTCCGCCAGCGCTACCGGGGCGGCCGGTACTCGTGGGGCTACCCCGCGTGTCCCGACCTGGAGGACAACGAGAAGGTCGCCGAGCTGCTCGGCGCGGAGCGGATCGGCGTCACCTGCGACGAGGACACGGGCTTCCAGTACCAGCCCGAGCAGACGACCTCCGCGATCATCTGCCACCACCCGCGCGCCAAGTACTTCGTCGCCCGCTGACGGCCCGGCTCGCCCCAGCCTTCAGTCGAACTTGTACGTCTCGGTCGCCCACGCGGTCGCTGGCGTACAAGTTCGACGACCACCGCTTCGCAGTTCCGCAGCCGAAGGCCCGGCGAACCGGGAGCGCAGCGACCGTGGTTCGGCGGAACAGCGATGAGCCGCCGTAGGCCCGCTGAACCGGGAGCGCAGCGACCTTGGTTCGGCGGAACGGCGATGAGCCGCCGCCAGGCGTCGATGCCCTTCAGCAGCCGAAGGCCCGGCGAACCGGGAGCGCAGCGACCTTGGTTCGGCGGAACAGCGATGAGCCGCCGCCAGGCGTCGATGCAGTTCAGCAGCCGAAGGCTGGGCGGTTACTTGACCTGGGCGCGGCGCAGGTAGCCGAGGACCGGGTACACGTCGGCCGGCGTGGACCGGTCGTCGTAGATGCTGCCGCCGATCGAGTTGGAGTCGGCGACGGCGCGGGCCATGAGCGCGGCGTCGTTGGGCGTCATCCCGGCGCCCTCGCCACCGATCGGGTGGACCGGCAGGTTGGGGCGCCCGGTCAGCGTTCGCAGCCGCACGACCGACTCGTAGGTGTAGCGGTACGGATCGCCCCACTCCGGGAAGCTGCCCGCCTTGCGGTAGCTCCAGTACGCCATCGGCATCCACGCGTCGAAGTAGTTCGCGAGCTCCCGGTACGGGAAGTTGGGCCACCACGAGCGGTTCAGCTGCTCCCAGATCACCGGCGTGACCGGGATGGCGGCCATGGGGACGTCGGGGTGGAGCATCCGCAGGAACTTCACCTCGGCGAGCAGCTTGTCGGTCCGGTCGGCGACGTTCGGGTTGTCGGTCGACTCGATGTCGATGCCGATGCCGTCCACGCCCAGGCCGACCATGGCCGACATCCGCTTGATGTCGATGCCGGTGTCCAGGAACTGCGGCAGGTACCAGCCCACGACCTTCATGCCCCGGGCGTGGGCCCGCCCGATGATGCGGCGCAGCAGCGCCTCGTCCAGCACGATCGCCGGGTTCCGGTACGACGCGGTCTGGATGTACAGGGTCTGGACGCCCGAGTTCGCGAGGCGGTCGACGGCGGACAGGCCCAGGGCCGGCGACCCGCCGGTGAACGTGGGCGACCAGTCCCAGATGTCCCACCACGCGCCCAGGCCCTTGAACGGGATGGCACGGACCGGGTCGGGCCCGTGCCACGTGCGGCCGGCGCCGGGGAGGCAGCCGGCGAGCAGCATCGAGACGGCGGCGAAGGTGGCGAACAGGACGAGGGCACGGCGACGCAGCACCTCGCCACGCTACCGGCCGCTCCGGCCCGTCCCTCGGCGTGGCGGGGTGAACCGATCGCGCCCCTGTTGGGTACGGTCAGCACATGGCCGAACCGACCGACACCGCACCGTCCAGCGACCCTTCCGGCACCTCCGCGCAGCGCCGCCGGGGCCTCGAGCGGATGGGCGAGGTGTACTCCTTCGAGGTCAGCGACGGCCCCGGCGACTTCTTCGGCTACACGGTCGAGCACCTGTTCGGCGACATCTGGGAGCGCGAGGGCCTGTCGCTCCGGGACCGGCGCCTGCTGCTGATCGGACTGATGGTGGCCGAGGGCCTCGACGGCACGCTCGGCATCCAGCTCGACTCGTCGCTGGTCAAGGGCGACCTCACCGCGGACGACCTGCGGGAGATCGTCATCTTCCTCACGCACTACGCGGGCTGGCCCAAGGGCGCGGGGCTGAACTCCATGGTCGAGACGGCGATCGCCCGGTACGAGAAGGCGCAACGGCGGTCGGCAGAGGGCGACCCGGCCGCCGCCGAGGAGGGATGAGCGTGACCGGGGCGGTCGACCGGGGGCGGCTCGAGGGCCTGATGGCCTCGGAGCGCGAGCTGTTCGAGCGCCGCACGCCCCGGTCCGCCGAGCTGCACGCCCAGGCCCGCCGATCACTGCTGGCCGGCGTGCCCATGAACTGGATGACGCGCTGGCCGGGGCCGTACCCGGTCTTCGTGGACGACGCGTCGGGCGCGCGCTTCACCGACGTCGACGGCAACACGTACATCGACCTCTGCCTGGGCGACACCGGCGCCATGACCGGGCACTCGCTGCCGGCCACCGTGCGGGCCCTCGAGCAGCAGGCACCCCAGGGCATCACCACGATGCTGCCGTCGCCCGACGCGATCGCCGTGGGCGACGAGCTCCGGGCCCGCTTCGGGCTCCCGGTGTGGCAGATCGCCATGACGGCCACCGACGCCAACCGCTTCGCCCTCCGGATCGCCCGTCACGTCACCGGGCGCCGGAAGGTGCTCGTGTTCGACTGGTGCTACCACGGCACCGTCGACGAGGCGCTCAACGTGCTCGACGACGACGGCCGCGTGGTGCCGCGCCCCGGCAACACCGGCTGGGCGACGGACCCGTCGCTGTCGGTCGAGGTGGTGCAGTTCAACGACGTCGAGGCGCTGGAACGGGTGCTCGCCTCCGGCGAGGTGGCCGCCGTGCTCGCGGAGCCCGCGCTGACCAACATCGGCATCGTCCCGCCCGAGTCCGGCTACCACGACGCGCTCCGCCGCATCACCCGCGACACGGGCACCCTGCTGATCATCGACGAGACGCACACGATCTGCTGCGGTCCGGGCGGCGCCACGCGGGAGTGGGGCCTGGAGCCCGACATGTTCGTGATCGGCAAGCCGATCGGCGGTGGGGTGCCCTGCGCCGCCTACGGCATGACCGAGGAGGTGGCGGCGCGGATCCTGGACGTGGTCGAAGGTCCCGATAGCGACGTGGCCGGCATCGGCGGCACGCTCACCGCCAACGCGCTCGCCCTGGCGGCGGTGCGGGCCACGCTCGGCGCCGCGCTGCGCGAGGAGGACTTCGCCGTCGCCGTCCCGCTCGCCCACGTGTGGGCGGACGGCGTGCAGTCCGTGATCGACGAGCACGACCTGCCGTGGACCGTGAACCGCCTGGGCTGCCGGGCCGAGTACTGGTTCTGCCCGGCGCCGCGCAACGGGGCCGAGGCGGCCGCGGCCGTGGACCACGAGCTGGACGGGTTCCTCCACCTGTGGTGCCTGAACCGGGGGATCCTGCTGACCCCGTTCCACAACATGGCGCTGTTCTGCCCGTCGCACACGGCGTCCGACGTGGAGCACCACACGGCCGTGTTCGCCGAGGCGGTCGCCGCCCTGGTCGCCTGAGCACGCCCCACCGGTTTTGTGATGCTGTTCCGGGGGATATCCCCAGGAAAAGCATCACGAAATCCGGAGATGGGCCGCGGGCGGCGCGCGACAGCGCGCGTCAGGAGCGGGCGCGGGGCAGGTGCTGGACCAGCTCGAGGACCGGGGCGAAGAGATCGCCGCGCTCCTCCACCCGCGCGAGCACGTCCTCGATCCGGAACACCAGCGGGTCGTCGCCGTCGGCGGCTGCCGTCACCTCGTCCCAGTCGAGCGGCGTCGACACGGTCGGCGCCTGCCGGGCCCGCATGGAGTACACGCAGATCGTCGTCTTGTGGTGCGCGTTCTGGGACCAGTCGACGAACACCTTGCCCGGTCGTTCGGCCTTGGCCATGGTCGTCGTCACGCCGGCCGGGTGTCGCTGGGCGAGCATCTGCCCGACGGCCAGGGCGAACGACGCGCAGTGCTCGTGGTCGGCCGCGTCGGGCCCGGTGTCGTTCAACGGCACGTACACCTGCATGCCCTTGGAACCCGAGGTCTTGGCCAGGCAGTCCAGGTCGGCGGTGGCGAGGATCTCGCGGATCTCCAGCGCCAACGCCGCGCACTCGGGGATGGCGGTGCCGGGCCCGGGGTCCAGGTCGAACACGCACATGAGCGGATGGTCGAGGTCGTCCGATCGCGCCATCGGCGCGTGGAGCTCGAGCGCGGCGAGGTTGGCGGCCCACACGATGGCGGCCGGCTCGTCGAAGCGGCAGTAGCGCAGCTCGCCCTTGCGGTCCCCCGGGCCGACCGCCGTCGGGACCCAGTCGGGCCGGTGCGACGGGCAGCGCTTCTCGAAGAACGACGTGCCGTCCACCCCGTTCGGATAGCGCCGCATGGTCATGCAACGGCCCTGCGTGTGGGTCACCATGACCGGCGCGATGCGGGCGTAGTAGTCGATGACCTCGGCCTTCGTGGTCCGCGTCTCGGGGTACAGGACCTTGTCGAGGTTGGTGACCGAGAGGGTTCGGCCGTCGATCTGGACCGGGGTGCCGTCAGCCATATGGGTGCAGGGAGGTGCTCGACTCGACGGGCCGGGCGGCCTCAGGCGGTCTTGCGGGCCGGGGTCTTCTTGGCGGTCGTCTTCTTGGTGGTGCTCTTGGACGCCGCCTTCTTGGCCGTGCCCTTGGCGGCCGGCTCCTTCTTGGGCGACGGCTTCTTGGCGGAGCGCTTGGCGGGCTTGGCCGCGGCGCGCTTGGTGGAGCGGGCCGGCGCCTCCTCCGCGTCGTCGGCGTCGTCGGCGTCGTCCGCCTCGTCGGCGCCGCCGGTGCTCGGGTGCCGGCCCCGGGCGTCGCGGGCCGCCGCCACCGACGCCTCGAGCGCCGCCATCAGGTCGATGACCTTGTCCTCCTCGGGGCCCTCCACCTCGGCCACCACGCGCTCCTCGCCCGCGTCCTTGGCGTGGATCAGGTCCAGGAGCTCCTCGCGGTAGGCGTCGTGGAACGCCTCGGGCCGGAAGTCGGTGGAGAGCGACTCGATCAGCTGCTCCGCCATCGTGAGCTCGCGCTCGGTGAGCTCGACGTCCGCGAGCTGGTCGAACTCGGGGATCTCCGACACGGGGTTGATCTCGTCGTCGTAGACCATCATCGACAGGACCAGGTGCCCGTCACGCGGCCGCATGATCGCCACGTACTGCTTGGCGCGCATCACGAACCGGGCCACCGCGACCTTGCCCGCCTGCTCCATGGCCTCCACCAGCAACGTGTAGGGCTTGGCGGCGCGGTCGTCGGGCGCCACCCAGTAGGCCCCGTCGAAGTACATGGGGTCCACGGAGTCGAGGTCGACGAACTCCTCGAGGTCGATCGTGTGGGTGGCCCGCGGCTGCAGCGACGCCAGCTCGTCCTCGGTCACGAGCACGTAGCGGCCCTTCGACACCTCGTAGCCCTTGGCGATCACGTCGGGCGGCACGTCGGAGCCGTCCTCGGCGTTGACCTTGCGGGTCCGGATGCGCGCGCCGTTGCGCGTGTCGATCTGGTTGAACCGGACCGACTTCTCGGAGACCGCGGAGAACAGCTTCACCGGGATGTTGATGAGACCGAAGCTGATCGATCCGCTCCAGATGGCACGAGGCACGGGCGCGCTCCTTCAGACGACCGCTCCGTCCGCGGCCCGTCCAGTATCGGCCGCGGACCGCTCGGATTCCACCATTGTCCCCGCGGGGGCCTGCGGCATCGTCCCTACGCCGAGTACGCGGGCGGCCACGCGACCTCGGCCCAGACGGCCTTGGACGTGCGCCCCAGCACCACGCCCCACCGGATCGAGAGGCCCGACACCACCATCAGCCCGCGACCGCTCGGGCGCTCCGGCGGCGGGTCGCCGGGGACCGGCATCCGCGACGGGTGGGGATCGGACACGACGACCAGCACGCTGTGCTCGAAGAACTCCAGGTCGACGGTCATCCAGCCCGGGGCGTGCTCCTCCACGTTGGCGGCGAGCTCGTCGACCAGCAGCACGACGTCGGCCACCGCCGCGGCCGGCACCGCGCCGCGGCGGAGCGTGTCGTCGGTCCACCGCCGCAGGCGGGCGAGCGAGGTGGGAGTGGTGTCGCCGGTGAAGCCGTCCGACCGGCCGGCCAGGCAGTTGACCACGGACGCGAGCTGGGACCGCCAGTCGTCCTCCGCCGCCGCCTCGGGTGCGCCCCGACGTGCCAGGCCACCGGCGCCGCCGGCCCGGCCGGCGTGGATGACCGCCACCGCCCGGGTCGGATCGACCGAGCGCAGCCCGGCGATGCGGGCGCGGAGGCGCTCGGCCGCGCCGTCGCCCGGCTCGATCGAGATCTCGGTGATCGGATCGTCCTCGAGGTCGGCGCCCATCGGCCAGGTCGCGATGTGGACGGGTCGATGCCGCGGCTCGTCGAGGTCGCCGTTCCGAGAGGGCGGGGTCCGGTGCGCTGCGGTGTCGGTCATGGAGGTGGAGGCTGCCTGCGGCGGCGTCACGGATCGGTCCGCCTGCCCGTCATGGGCGGTCATCGCCGCCGTCCTACCCCCGCCCCCTGGCGCCGTAAACCCGTCAGGCCCCGGCGAGCACGGCGCGGGCCACCAGGTCGGTGCCGAAGGCCGTCAGGATGGCCAGGTACAGCAGGCCGGTCGCGGCCATCACGGCCGAGTAGTACCGCTCCCGCAGGGCCAAGCGCGTAACGACGACGAGCACGATGGTGGTGACCGCGCAGGCGAGCCAGAACCAGCCGAGCATGCCGCCGTAGCCGTCGTCGATCGACCCGTTCAGCACCGACACCATCCCCACCGGGACCAGGAGCAGCGCCACCTCGGGGAACCAGGTCCAGCCCACCCAGCGCACCAGCTCGTCGAGCGGCGCCCGCGGCAGGCCCGGCTGGGTGAGGTACCAGTGACCCAGCAGCATCCCGTCGGTCACGCTGCCCAGGAAGGTGGCCCCCACCACGGTGCGGGCGATCCCGAGCCAGGCGGGACCGCCGGCGTCGATGCCGCCGGCGATCAGCCCGACCAGACCGATGGCCGGTGCGATCAGGTCGAGCGAGGGCGGGAACTCCGGGGCATCGGCGTCGAAGTGCTGCTCGGCCCGGTCGATGCCCGTCATCTCGGTGATCCGCGCCGATCGGACCTGTGCCCGCTCCCGCTGGAGCCGGACGCCGCTCGAGCGGCGCACGACCGACACCCACAGCGCCACCGCGGTGGCCACGACCACACCGGCGGCCGAGAGGTCACGAACGAGCAGCGGGTCGTAGCGCAGACCGGCCACCAGGGACCCCAGGGCCATGGCGCCGTAGACGCCGCGCAGCAGCCAGCCGTAGCCCAGTGACACCTCGCGGCGGCGCGTCGTGACCCACAGGAACGCCAGGCCACCGGTCGCCCACTGCAGCAGGAAGGTGGCGACGTTCAGCGACATCTGGGCGACCCGGCCATCGGCCGGGCAACCTACCGCCCGGACGCTCCGGAGCCGGAGTCCGCCGCCGCCGAGCGGGTGTGCGACAGCCTGCCGACCGGCGCGGGATCGGGCGTCAGCCCGGGATCACAGCTCGATCTCGGCCCAGACCCACTTGCCGCCGTCCTCGGGGGCCACGCCCCAGTCGGTGGCGACGGACGAGACGATCGCCACGCCCCGGCCGTCGGGGTCGGTGATCGCGCTCCGCCGCACGACCGGCGGCTCGGGGTCGGTGTCGAACACCGAGACCCGCACCGAGCGATGCGACACGTGGACCCGCACCACGAAGTCGCTGCTGGCGTGCAGGACGGCGTTGGTCGCCAGCTCGGAGGTGATGAGCGCCAGGTCGTCGGCGACCGGACCCTTCACGTCCGCGGTCGCGACCGCGAACTGACGGGCGCGCGCGATCTCGGCGCGGTCCGCGCGGAAGCTCCGCTCCCCAGCCAGCGTTCCGGTCATGGACGCGACGAGCCGTCGTTCATGGGATGCGGTCGGTCATCGGTCGGTCGTCCGGGTGGTGTCCACGTGGTGCTGCGTGCCGGTCGGTCGTGACCCCGGGCCGGCGCGGGGACGTGGCTCGCCACGACGCGGCGGACACGCTGGAGCGGACCGTACCCAGGCCGAGCCCGGTTCAGACCTTGATCTTTGCTCATGTGGCGATCAACCCGCGATCGACCACGTTGAGCCGCTCGCCGCCCTCCGCCCCGACGACGACGATGTCCTCGAGCCGGAAACCCCACCGGCCCGGCAGGTAGATCCCCGGCTCGATGCTGAAGGCGTTGCCCACCACCAGCTCGTCGCGGTTCCCCTCGACGACGTACGGGTCTTCGTGCTCCTCCACGCCGATGCCGTGACCGGTGCGGTGCACGAAGCGGTCCCCCAACCCGGCGGCGGTGATCACGGTCCGGGCCGCGGCGTCCACGTCCTCGGCCGCCACCCCGGGGCCCACCGCGTCGAACGCGGCCTCCTGGGCGGCCCGGAGCACTTCGTAGACCTCGGCGGCCTCGTCGTCGGGCTCGCCGGTCCACACGCAGCGGGTGATGTCCGAGCAGTAGCCGACCCCGTGCTCGTCGGCCATCGTGCCGCCGAAGTCGCACAACACCACCTCGCCCTCCTGCACCACGCGAGCGCCCGGCTCGTGATGGGGGCTGGCGGCGTCGGGACCGGCGGCCACGATCGCGAAGTTCACCTTCTGGTGGCCCTCGTCGATGAGTCGGCGCCCGAGTTCGGCGGAGATCTCGGCCTCGGTGCGGCCGACGAGCGCCACCTCCCCCGCCTGGAGCCGGCGGGCCACCCGGTCCGCCGCGGCCGACGCGGCGCGCAGCGCCCGGATCTCGGCCGCGTCCTTCACGGCCCGGAGGGGGACGGTCACGTCCGCCGCCCGCACCAGGCGGGCCCGGGGCAGGGCGTGCTGGAGGTCGATCACGAACCGGGCCCACGTGCGGTCCCCGATCGCCACGGTGCCGGCCGCACCGGTGAGCCCGGCCACGATGGCCACCGGGTCCTCGGTCTCGCCCCACGGTCGCAGCGAGAACAGCCCGGGCCGCTCCCGCACCCGCGGTGCCTCCAGGCCCGGCACGACGAGCGTCGCCTCGCCGTCGACGGGGACGACCAGCATGGTGAGGCGTTCGAGCGGCATGGCCTCGTAGCCGCACAGCCAAGGCAGGTCGGGCCCCACCGAGAGCGCCAGCACGTCGACGCCGAGGTCGGCCATGCGGGCCCGCACCCGGTCGAGGCGGTCCTCGAACGGGCTCGCGCCGTCCGGGAGCGACGACCCGCGTGACGGCGCTGGCGACGGTCCGGTCGGCATCGGTCCCGCTCGATCAGCCGCGATCGAGGGCCCGGTAGACCGCGTCGACCAGGTTCACGCGCCGGAACGACAGGGCCGTGTCGGCGTCCAGGCCGGCGTTGAACAGGACGGCGAGGACCACCCCGGCGTCGGGGTCGGCCATCGCGAAGCTCGTGCCACCCTGGCCGGCGTGGCCGAAGGCCCGGTCCGACGGGCCGTCCCCGAAGAAGTGCGAGGACAACGGCGTCATGAAGCCCAGGCCGAAGCCGGCGTCCCGGTCGAGCGTGACGTCGTGGGCGATCGGGAGCCGGGCGGTGACCGCGTCGGCGAGCAGATCGGCGGGCAGCACGACGTCGGCGCCCTCCAGGTCGCCGAGCAGGCCCTGGTAGAAGGTGGCGATCGCCGACATGGTCCCGTAGGTGCCGAACGCCGGGTTCCACTCGCAGGCCGTCTCGGGGCCGACCTCGGCGAGCAGCGGCACCGGCTGGTCCATCGTCAGGTCATAGGTGGCCGAGATGCGGTCGTGCAGCCGCTCGTAGGACTCGGCGTCGAAGCGGACGACGAGGTCGTCGGGGGCCACGCCGTACGGCTCGAGCACCGCGTCACGGACGTAGTCCTGGTACGGCCGCTCGGTGAGCGACTCGATGGCCCGACCCAGCAGGAACCAGCCGCCGAACTCGGCGTAGGCGCGGTCGGTGCCGAACCGCCACGCCATGGGCGGCTCCGACGCCACCAACCAGCCCTCGCGGCTGCGCTCGGGCAGGATCCGAGCGAGGACCGTGTTCATGACGTGCAGCCCGGCCGTGTGGCCGAGCACCTGCTCGATCGTGCGGTCGGCGATCCAGGGTGCCGACAGCCCGTCGACCACGTCGCCCAGACGATCGTCCAGGCTCAGCTCGTCCTCCGCGACCAGCCGCAGGATCGCCGTCGCGACAAGGGGCTTGGCCGTGCAGTAGAGCGCGGACAGCGTGTCCCGTGTGAAGGGCTCGTGGAGGTAGGTGCGACCGACGGCGGTGTCCAGGACGCACTCGCCGTCCTGGACGACCACCAGCTGTGCGGCGGTGTGGAAGAAGCCCTCCTCCGCCTCACCGGCGATCCGTTCGACGAGCTCGACGAACGGTTCGGTCACGATGTCGGTCCGGTTCGGCGCCACGCTCCGACCGTACCGTTCCGGCCCGGCGTTCCGACGCTGCCCGCTCAGTCCGTGCCGGCCTGCTCGGCGAGGAGCGCCCGGGCCACCGCCGAGACCTGGATCTCGTCGGTGCCGGCGTAGATCTGCAGCACCTTGGCGTCGCGGGCGAGCTGCTCCACCTCGAACTCGGCCATGTAGCCGTTGCCGCCGAAGATCTGCACGGCCTCGAGCGCCACGTCCATGGCGGCCTGGGCGGCGTAGAGCTTGCCGGCCGAGGCCTCCGCGAACGACCCCGGCACGCCGGCCGCCGCCATCTCGATGTTGCGGAAGACCTGGTTCTGCAGGTTGAGGCGGGCGACCTCCATCTTGGCGAGCTTCAGCTGGATGAGCTGGAACTGCCCGATCGGCTGGCCGAACTGGACCCGGTCGTTGGCGTACGGGACGCACAGCTCCAGGCAGCGCTCGACGATGCCCAGGGCCATCGCCACCACGCCGGTGCGCTCCATGCCGAACGTGGCCTTGGAGGCGTTGCGGCCGCCCGCGCCCGTGTAGACGTCCTCGGACTCGCCGAGCAGCCGGTCGCGACCCACGCGGACGTCGTCAAGGAACAGCTCACCGGTGGGGCTGGAGTGCATGCCCATCTTGCGCAGCGGCTTGGACTGCACCAGGCCCGGCATCCCCGAGTCGAGCACGAACTGCAGCACCGTGCGCTCCTCGGGCGGGTTGCCCTCGTCGAGCTTGCAGATGAACACGATCGTGTCCGCGTACGGGCCGTTGGTGATGAACGTCTTGGACCCGTTCAGCACGTACTCGTCGCCGTCGCGCCGGGCGGTCGACTTCATGGAGCCGAAGGCGTCGGAGCCGGAGCCGGGCTCGGTGATGGCCCACGCGCCGATCTTCTCGAGCGTGAGCAGGTCGAGGCCCCATCGCTCCTTCTGGGCGATCGTGCCCTTGGACATGACCGAGGCGGCGGTGAGCCCCATCGACACGCCCATGGCGGTCACCATGCCCGGGCACACCCGGCACAGCTCGATGATCGGGATCAGGTTGAAGGCGATCGCGTTCGGGTCGCGCGGACCATCCTTCTTCTCGGGGAGCTCCTCACCCGCCTCGGCGGCACGGTCGGCGGCGATGCGCTTCTCGAACGACGAGCGCTGCATGTCGGTCATGCCGAACGTGGCGAACATCTTGCGCAGCAGGTCGTACGGCGGCAGGTCGCCGAACTCCAGCTCCTCGCGCAGGGGCCGGATCTCCTTGTCGATGAAGTCGCGCACCGCCGTGCGCACCATCTGCTGCTCTTCGGACCACTCGTACACGGGAACTCCTCGATTTCTTGACCGGCCGGTCAAGCGTAGGGGCGGGGTCCGCGCCGCGGCGAACCGACGGGCATGTCCTCGGCGTTGTCCGGGTCGGCGTGCCGGAGGGTCGGAGGACGACCACCGGGTCCGCCGGAGCGAGACGCCGGCCGGTCCGACCGGGCTCAGTCCTCGGCGGGCGGGATGTGCGGGGCCACCTCGCCCCACCAGCCCAGCTCGTCGGGCAGCCGGGGCAGGCCGCGGTACGCCGCGACGTACTCGGGCGACTGGATCAGGCCGTGCAGGAGCAGCAGCAGCGTCCAGCGCGCGTCGACGGTGCCGCCGTCCTCGATGGCCTCGAGCGCGGTCAGATCACCCGAGCGCATCTTGAGGTAGTTGCGGAACGACATCGTCACGGTCATCTCGGGCGCGCCGGCGGCCGGGCTGCCCTCCTCGGGCTCGTCCCAGTCCTCGACGAGCCATGCGATGCGTCGACCGTCCTGGTAGCGGACGTCGCAGCGCTGGGTGCCGACCGGTGTGGCGAACACCTCGAAGCGCAGGCGGGCGGTGGCGTCGGGGACGTGCGCCAGGGCGTCGAACGCCGGCGCCGGCAGGTCGTCGAGCAGCGGGAGGTCGAGCACCCGGTCGTCGAGCCGCAACTTGGCGACGGCGACGTCCTCGGGCGATGCGACGCCCGACGGGCACGGCACGAGCGGTGACCCGGGCCGGATCAGCGCCCACGGGCCGGGCTCGTCGTCCTCGATCCAGTCCACGAGCACGCCGCGCTCGAACACCTGGTGGTGGTGGACGACGGTGCCGTCGTCGAGCACCGCCTCGTGGTGCACGGTGCCGGTGGCGTGGTCGGGCAGCTGGAGGTCGAGCTGACCGGCGGCGTCGCGACTGACCTGGTTGTCGACCGAGCGACCGAACTGCGAGACGAAGCCCATGCGGCCAGTCTGCCCTGCCGCCGCCCCTGTCCTGTCCAGCCGGCACCGTTCTGTTGTGCGGAACCGGACGGATCCTTCCGGTTCTGCACGACAGAACCGGATCAGGCGATCGCGACCGGGGCGGCGCTGTCGGCGGAGGTGCGGGCGTGGTAGCTCGACCGCGTGAACGGGCTCGACTCCACGTGGGCGAGGCCCAGGGACCGGCCTACCTCGGCGAAGCGCTCGAAGTCCTCGGGCGTCCACCAGTGCGCCACCGGCAGGTGGTGCGAGGTGGGGCGCAGGTACTGGCCGATCGTGACGATCTGGACGCCGACCGCCGCCAGGTCCGCCAGCGTGGAGGCGATCTCGTCCGCGGTCTCCCCCAGGCCGACGACCAGGCCCGACTTCGTGGTCCGGCCCGCCAGCGCGGAGCGGCCCAGGAGGGCGAGCGACCGGGCGTAGCCGGCCGACGGGCGGACCGCCCGCTGCAGGCGAGCGACGGTCTCGACGTTGTGGTTGACCACGTCGGGCTCGGCGGCGAGCACCACGTCGAGCGCCGCGGCGTCGCCCTTGAGGTCCGAGATCAACACCTCCACCCGCGTGCCGGGCCGGCGCTCGCGGATGGCCCGCACCGTGGCGGCCACATGTGCGGCGCCGCCGTCGGCCAGGTCGTCGCGGGCCACCATGGTGACCACCGCGTACGACAGGTCCATGCGGGCGACGGCCTCGGCCACCCGGGCCGGCTCGTCGGCGCTGAGCGGCTCGGGGTGGCGGGTGTCGACCAGGCAGAAGCCGCAGGCGCGCGTGCATCGCTCGCCGCAGACCATGAAGGTGGCAGTGCCCTCGGACCAGCACTCGCTCAGGTTCGGGCAGCCGGCCTCCTCGCACACGGTGACCAGGTCCAGGTCCCGGACCGTCCGCTTGATGCCGAGCACGTCCGCACCGTGGCGGACCGGGGCACGCATCCAGTCGGGCTTGCGGTCGGTGAGCGCGACCGACTGCGTCACGCCCGCCTCGGCGAGTCGTCCGAGCAGGCGCACCGAGGTGCCGCCGACGGTGGCGTTGGCGCCGGTGGTCCGCTCGCCGGGGCCGAGCCCCCGACTGAAGGGGGCCAGGTCACCGTCGCCCGCCGAGCTGCGGCGCCGGACCACGTCGGCCCGATCCACCGGGAGCCGCTCACCGTGGGCGTCAGCACCGGAGCGCTCCGCCCAGCGGGCGGCGAAGGCGTCCGCGAACGCGTCCACCACGTCGTGCATGGTCGCCGGAACGCCCTCCTGGGCCAGCGACGTCACGCCGTAGCCGGTGATGCCGCAGGGCACGATGTGGCCGAAGTACGACATGTCGGGGTCCACGTTCAGGGCCACGCCGTGCAGCGTGCGGCCCCGCTCGACCCGCACGCCGATCTGGGCCACCTTGCGGGCCGACGGCGTGTTCGGCTCGACCCACACCCCCGGGTAGCCGTCGTGGCGACCGACTGCGGCGAGCCCGACGGCGGTGATCGTGTCGATCAGCACGTCCTCGAGCAGCCGCACGTAGTCCTTGGTGCGCGGCGCCGGGCCGAGCGAGACGATCGGGTACGCGACCAGCTGGCCGGGCCCGTGGTAGGTGACGTCGCCGCCGCGGTCGACCGCGACGAGCTCCGCCCCGACCGACGAGGGGTCCACCAGGACGTGCGCCGCGTCCGCGTTGCGGCCGAGGGTGTAGGTGTGCGGGTGCTCGAGCAGCAGCAGGTGGTCGTCGGGCTCGCGCTCGGGCCCCGGACCGGCGGGCCGGTCGTGCAACGCCCGCTGCAGCGACCAGGCCTCCCGGTACGGGACCGTGCCGAGCCAGCGCACCCTGAGCGGGGTCACGACCTCATCCCAACCACCGCGTCATCCGAGCTCTGCAGCCCAGTCGCGCGTCTCGATGATCTCCTTGAGGCGGGCCATGAACGCCGCGGCGTACGCGCCGTCGAACGCCCGGTGGTCCCAGCTCAGCGTGAGGTTGCCGACCGAGTGGATGCCGATCGTCTCGTTGCCGTACTCGTCGACCACGACCACCGGCTTCCGGGACACGCCGTCCGTGGAGAGGATCGCCACCTGCGGCTGGTTGATGATCGGGATCACCATCGCCGTGCCGTAGCTGCCCGAGTTGGAGATCGTGAAGGTGCCGCCGGCGAGCTCGTCCGGGCCGAGCTGCTTGGAGCGGGCGCGGGCGGCCAGGTCGCTGATCTCGTGGGCGATCGCCCGCAGCCGCTTCTCGTGGGCATCCGCGATGACGGGGGCCAGCAGGCCCTCGTAATCCAGGTCCACGGCGATCGCGAGGTGCACCTCGTTGTGCAGGACCAGGGAGCCGTCGGCCACCGAGGCG
>JAEXGP010000277.1 GCA_023450775.1 Actinomycetes bacterium
CAAAGCGACTGATCGACCGACGCCGGTGTGTTTCTGTTTCGCGCACACCGCCGACGACCTCGTCGCCGACGCCGCCCGGAACGGCGGTGCCAGCACCATCAAGTCGGCGATCAAGCACGCCGTCGCCGACCGGCGCTGCGCCTGCGAGCACCTCAATCCGTCCACCAAGTGCTGCCTGGCCGACATCCACCGCTCGCTCACAGGCACCGGGCCGGCCACGACGACAGATCGAGTGAGCCCGACATGAGCAGGACGTTCGACCTTTACGACCTGATCGTGATCGGCGCCGGCATGGCCGGCAGCGCCGCCGCGGAGAAATGCGCGACCGCCGGGTGGCGCGTCGCGATCGTCGACGACCTCCCCTACGGCGGCACCTGCGCGCTACGGGGATGTGACCCGAAGAAGATCCTGCGCCGAGGCGCCGAGATCATCGACGCCGCACACCTCCTCACCGGCAAAGGCATCGACCCGGCCGGACTGGCCATCGATTGGACGGCGCTCAGCGCCCACATGCACGGCTTCACCGACCCCGTCCCCGCCAACATGGAAACCAGCCTCGGGCGCCACGGCGTCGACACCCTCCACGGCACCGCACGATTCACCGGCCCGGACCGGCTCGACATCGACGGCACCAACCACCAGTTCCGACACGCCCTGATCGCCACCGGCGCCCGACCCCGACCACTCGACTTCCCGGGCGCCGATCACCTCATCGACTCCACCGGCTTCTTGTACCTCGACGCGCTCCCCCCACGGATCCTCTTCGTCGGCGGTGGGTTCATCTCCTTCGAGTTCGCCCACATCGCCGCGCGCACGGGCACCCACACCGTCATCGTCGACCACGGCCCCCGCCCGCTGCGCGGCTTCGACCCCGACCTCGTCGAACTCCTCGTCACCCGCAGCCACACCATCGACATCGACGTGCGCCGCAACACCGAGATCGTCGCCGTGCACCGCAGCGGCGACGGCTACCACGTCACCCTCGACGATCATCGCAGACAGACCACGATCACCACCGATCTCGTCGTGCACGGCGCCGGCCGCCAACCCGAACTCGATCGCCTCGACCTCGACGCCGCCGACATCGCCCACGGCACGCACGGCGTCCACGTCGCCAGCCACCTCCAGAGCACCACCAACCCACGCATCTACGCCGCCGGCGACGCCGCCGACACCCCCGGTGCGCCGCTCACCCCCGTCGCAGTGTTCGAAGGCAGAGTCGCCGCATCCAACATGCTCAAAGCCGCCGCCACCACACCCAACTACAGCGGGATCGCGACCGCCGTGTTCACCATCCCTGAACTCACCCGAGTCGGCCTGCTCGAGACCGAGGCCCGAGACGCCGGCATCGACCTCGACGTCCGCTACACCGACACCAGCGGCTGGTACTCCAACTACCGCATCGGCGAGACCGCCGCCGCCGCCAAGATTCTCATCGACCGCGCCACTGACACGATCGTCGGCGCCCACATGCTCGGACCCGAGTACGGCGAGCTGATCAATATCTGCGCGCTCGCCATCAAGCTCGGCCTCACCACCCGACAGCTCAAGTCCATGAACGCCGCGTACCCCACCGTCGGCAGCGACCTCGGCTCCATGCTCTGACCTAATCCCTGCACCGCACCACCCCGCACTTCCCCGGAGAGACCCCGGTCGCCACGACGGCACCCGGCCATCGGACCCGATGGTCACTGCCCAACGTCGGGGCACCCACCCGATCACAGAACGACATGGCCTGCGCATCCCGTCGCCTGCTACCGACTCCGCTACCGAACCCCGATGATGAGGAGCGACAGGTGGCGTACGTGACCGAGAAGCGAGGCGTGTTCTACGCGGTGATCTACCAAGGCCGGAACCCGGTATCGGGCAGGGACCGCCGACGCTGGCACCGCTGCGACGACCGCGCTGGCGCCGAGCAACTCGCGAACGACCTCACTGAGCAACGCGCCCGACAACGCCACACCGGCTCGTCACTGACCGTCGCCGAGTACATCCTCGGCCAATGGCTCCCTGCCAAGGAGGCGACACTCGCACCCACGACACATGCCCGCTACGTCACCTCGGTCGAGCACTACCTGCTCCCACACCTCGGCGACACACCGCTTCGTCGGCTCCGGACCGAGCACCTCGAGGCGCTCTACCGACGCCTCCTCATCACCGGCAGCAGGCGAGGTGGGCCACTCGCAGCGAAGACCGTTACGAACCTCCACCAGATCATCAGATCCTCACTCAACGACGCAGTCGGACGGGGCCTCCTGGCGTCGAACCCGGCGCAGGGTTCACACGTCCCGGACCCCCGCAAGCGACCATCGACTCGACGCCGCGCCCGCTCGTGGACCGCCGCCGAACTGAGCGACTTCCTGACCGAGACCGCCGCCAACCGCTACTCGATGTTGTTCCGACTGGCCGCCGCGACCGGGATGCGGCGCGGCGAGGTCCTCGGCCTGCGCTGGGACGACGTCCACTTCGACACCCGACGCATCGAAGTGACCCAGGCCCTCACCTCGATCGGGTACCGCCTCGAGTTTTCACGACTCAAGACCCGCACCAGCCGGCGCAACATCACCATCGACGCCGACACGATGGACCTGCTCGCCCGATGGCGACAGGAGCAGACAACGGGGCTCGCAGAGGCTGGCGCCGCCAACGCTCACGGGCTCGTGTTCGTCCGCCCCGACGGCCAGCCCCTCCACCCACACAGCGTCTCGCAGGCGTTCGACCGTGCACAGCGCCCCCTCGACGTGTCACCGATCCGGTTCCACGATCTGCGCCACACCCACGCCAGCCTTCTGTTGCGTGACCGGGTCCCGATAAAGGTCGTCTCCGAACGCCTCGGCCATTCCAACCCCGCGTTCACGATGACGACCTACCAGCACGTGCTTCCCGGAATGCAGGACGACGCCGCCGCCACATTTGGACAACTCCTCTCCAACCATTCACGAGAAGTCGGCGAGGTCGCGGCCGCCGCATAGCCGGTAGGCGTCGGTAGACACCCGGTAGCGGGGCCCTGACGCGACAGGGCCCCCGATCACTCGGAGGCCTTGCCATCACTGCCATGTCGTTGGTGGCGGGGGTGGGATTTGAACCCACGACCTTCGGGTTATGAGCCCGACGAGCTACCGAACTGCTCCACCCCGCGGCGTGCCCGACACGATAGTGCGGCGCTTCGGAGACTGGCCAGTCGGATTCTGACGCCACCCGCCGATCCGGCCGTCCCTCAGCGCCGTACCGGGACCGAGTGCTCCCAGTCTGCGAGCAGCGCCCGCAACGCCGTGAGCAGCACGAGCGGCTGGTCCAGCATCATGTGATGGCCGGCCAGCGGCAGCTCGACGACCGGCGCCACCCGCCCGAGGTTGTCGTAGATGATCTGGCCGATCTCAGGAGTGACCAGACCGAACTCGGACCGCAGCAGCGCCACACGCGTCTTGATCTTCGGCAGCTGCTCCGCTGCGGCGTTGCGGCTGACCGCCTTGAAGAGCACGGGGTCGAACTTCCACTCCCACTCGTCGCCCACCCGGCGCAGCGAGTTGCGAGCGACGTAGTCGAGGATGAACGGGTCGTAACGGTCCTGTGCCGGCACGGTCCTGAACCTGGCGATCGCCACCTCGGGCGACGGGTACCGCTTGGGTGCACCGAAGGCAGCGCCGATGCGGGCAGCCTCCACCTCGGGGTCCTCCTCGACCATCGGTGAGTCGAGCACGATCGTGCCGGCGACCCGGTCGCCACCTGCGACCGCCGTCGCGACCGCGACGAACCCGCCCATCGAGTGGCCCACGACGACGGGAGGCCCGGCGGCCTCGACCGACTCCCCAGCTGCGAGCACCTCCTGTGCCCACAGGTCGACCTGGTACTCCGGGCGCCGGCCGCTGTCGCCGTGGCCGGACAGGTCGAGGGCGACCACCCGGTACTCGCCGATCATCGGGGCGATCGGGGACCACCATCGGGCATGCGCCGCACCGCCGTGCACGAGCACGATGCCCGGCTTTCCCGGCTCGCCCCAGATCAGCAGGTTGATGTCGCAGCCCGCGACCTGGATGGACCGCTGCTCGGGCTCGATCCCCAACGAACGGGCGAGCCACTCAGGGCGCTCGTCGAGCTCAGACATGGGCCGCAACCTACCGCCGGCCCGCACCGACCGGCCCAGCTGGAACCGACGCTCCCCTACGACCCGGCAGCGTCCGGCTCCGGCCGGTGGGACACCGGCCTCGTCAGGCCGGGTCGTTCGAGGACGACGGCGAGCTCGCCGCAGCGTCGGTCGCGTCGACCTCCGCCGTGGGCGCCTCCGACGCGGGCCCGGCCACGACCGGCTCCGCGGGGGCCGTCGCCGGCACGGCGTCGGTCGGCGGCGACGGCACCGTGCCGTCCAGCAGCGCACGCCGCTGCACGTACTCGTTCACGTCGACCTCGCCCCGGGCGAAGCGCTCGTCGAGGATCGACCTCGCACTCGCCGAGGCAGGGAGGCCGGCACCGCCGGCGACGACCGCCGGTTGCGACTCACGGGAGCGGGCCAGCTCCCACACGCCGTAGGCGATGAGGGCGACGACAGCGATGGGGATCAACACCCCGAAGATGAACATGCCAGGTCCGAACATCGGTCCTCCTCAGATGCCGGCGCCCGGCGCCGTGGTCGTCGTCGTGCTGGTGGTCGTGGATCCGTCCGGCCCGTCGTCGGCGCCGTCACGATCGTCGTCGCGGGACGGACCGCCTCGTCCGGGGCCACGGGTCTCGGGCCCTCTGCCGGGGTTGCCCGGCATGGCAGGCCGCGAGTCACCACCACCACCACCACCGGCGCGAGGACCGTCCTCGTCGTCGTTGCTGCGACGGCCGAACTCCCCGGGACCGTTCCACTCGCCACGCCCGTTCGAACCCATCCGATGCTCGATGCGATCGGCCGTGCGGTCCCACCGGTCGTGACGGCGATCGACGCCGATCAGGCCCACCACGCTGACCACCACGAGCACGCCCGCGGCGACGAACGAGATGATCGCTCGACGCCGTGCCGCCTTCCGTCCCGCTTCATCCATGCCCCAGAGGGTGGAGGCCGATGGTGAAAGGAAGGTGAGAGGGAGTTGAGAAGCGCGTACGACGTCCGCGGTCTACGACTCGGCGGGCGGGGTGGCGCTCGAGGTCGCAGTCGAGGACGTGTTCTTCGCCGCCGCCTTCTTGGCCGGCGACTTCTTGGTCGCCTTCTTCTTCGCCGGCGCCTTCTTCTTGGCGGTCGACTTCTTGGCGGTCGACTTCTTGGCGGCGGCCTTCTTCTTGGCCGGCTGCTGCTTCGCCGCAGCCTTGTTGGCCGTGGTCGTCGTCGCAGCAGCCTTCTTGGCCGGCGCCTTCTTGGTCGACCTGCGGCCCGTCGGCAGCGGCGATGCCTCCCGCACGGCGCCGACGGCCGACGACGCGGCGTCGACTGCAGAGGTGGCCGCGCCCTTGGCCGTGGACGCTGCGTTCGCCGCCGCTCCCGACGCGGTGGACGCCGCCCGGTTGGCGGCCTCGCCGGCCCGGTCCGCGGCACGGCTCGCCGCCTTCCGACCCTGTCC
>JAEXGP010000309.1 GCA_023450775.1 Actinomycetes bacterium
GCGGTCGGGACACCGGGTGCGGGTCGGCCGGTGACCGGATCGACGGCTGCGGGCGGCGCGGTCGACGTGGTGGGGTCGGTGGCGGCGACCGGTTCGCCCAGCGGCGCGGGTTCGTCGTCGGTGGCCGCGGCGGTGATCGTCGAACCCGCCGCGAGCACCGCGACCAGTCCGACCGCCGCAGATCCGCTCACCGCCACGGCCGCCCTCCTCGACCGCGCGGCGGGGTGACGACGCCGGGTGCGGCGGTTCGGCCGGAGTGCCGACGGCGGCCCAGAGGGCAGCGCAGTGCGCCGCGCCGCGGAAGCCTCCTCCGCCACGTCCTTCGCCGCACTGTTCGCTGCGGCGGGCGTCTCGACAGGAGTCTGGCTCGGGGCGACCGGCATGGTCGCGGCGTCGACCCACGTCGGCGGCGGAGGCGCCGTTGCTGTCGCGTCCGACGGGACCACGTCCGGCGGCGCGGGTGCGAGCGGTGCGAGCGGCACGAACAGCACCTGCGGCGCGCCCGGGTCGGGTCGGTGCCGCCAGGCGGCGTCGTCGGATCCGGCCGCGTTCGGCTCGTCGTCCTTCGCTCCGGTCATCCGGCCGCTCCCGTCGTTTCCCGCCTGCTGGTGCTGTGCCGACCCGTCGGCCGACCTGCTTGTCGTCGGCAGAACGGCGGCTCGAACTCAAGCGCGACGGCGAGATTCCGCGGTGCAGCCGTCCTGGAGCCGGATCCCGGACGGATCAGTGCGCCGAGCGGGGATCAGGACGGCTTGCGCCACCAGACGCCCGTCCAGTCCACCGTGTGGATCGGCGCGTCGATGCCGTGCTCGGCCCGGTAGTCCTCCACCGCGGCGCGACACGCGTCCCAGCCGCCGTAGTCGTCCACGATCACGAACCCGCCGGGCGACACCCTGGGTTCGAGGGCGACGAGGGCGTCCATGGTGGAGCCGTACAGGTCGCCGTCCAGGCGCAGGACCGCCAGCCGTTCGATCGGCGCGTCCGGCAACGTGTCGGCGAACCAGCCCTCGAGCAGCCGGACGCGGTCGTCGAGCAGCCCGTACCGGGCGAAGTTGGCCCGCACCGCGTCGGCGTCCACCTTGAGCACGTCCACGTGGGACCAGTCCAGGTGCGCGTCGGCCGGGTAGCGCTCGTCGGGGACGGGCAGTCCCTCGAACGAGTCGGCGACCCAGACCGAGCGCTCCACGTCGCCGAGTGCCTGCAGGACGCCGCGCATCAGGATCGTCGCGCCGCCGCGCCACACTCCGGTCTCCACCAGGTCGCCGGGGACGCCGTCGAGCAGGGCGCGCACCGTGCAGCGCACCACGTTGTCCAGGCGGGCGGCGCCGATCATCGTCTCGGCCGTCGGCGGCCAGTCCCGACCCTCCGCCCGCGCCTCGGGGTCGCCGCGTCGCACCACCCGCCAGTCCCGTTCCCGGAGGATCGGCAGGACCTCGTCGCGGCCGCCGGGCCACTCCCGCAGGTCGGCGTCCCACCACTCCTGGTCCAGGAACGCCTCACGGGTGAGGCAGCGCTGGAGCAGATCCAGGTAGGCGCGCGCTGCGGGTTCGAGCTCGTCGAGCGCGCCGGCCAGCGGGTCGACAGGAGGGGGAACGGAGCCGGACATGGCGGCGACGGTACCCTCGGGCGGTGGCCGAGCCGGACGAACCGCTGGCGGTCCGACCGGGCCTGGAGATCCCGGCGGCCGATCTGGATGAGCGCTTCACCACCTCCGGCGGACCCGGCGGTCAGCACGCGAACCGCTCCCGGACGCGCGTCGAGCTCCGCCTGGACCTCAGCTCGTGCGCCGCGCTGAGCGACCACCAGCGCGCCGTGCTGGTCGAGCGGTTCGGCCCCGAGCTGAAGGTCGTCGTCGACGAGGAGCGCTCGCAGTTGCGCAACCGGGCGATCGCCCGCGAGCGGATGGCGGCCCGGTTGCGATCGGCGCTGGTGCCGCAGCGCACCCGCCGGGCGACGAAGGCGACCCGGGGGTCGCAACGTCGGCGGCTGGACGCCAAGCGCCAGCGCGGCGAGGTCAAGCAGCAGCGCCGCCGGCCCCGCCCCGACGACTGATCAGCGGGACGAGGTCAGGCCGGGTCGGCCAGGCGGATCACGACCTTGCCGGTGTTGGCACCGGTGAACATCGCGTTGAGCGCGTCGACCGAGGACCGCAGGCCGTCGTACAGGTCCGCGTGGTAGTGCAGGCGACCCTCGCGCTCCCACTGCCGGAGGTGCTCGCCGATCTCGCCGAAGCGGGGGACGTCGTCGAGCGACAGGAAGCCGGTCATGGTCGCCCGCTGCTGGATGAGCTGCAGGTAGTTCGCCGGGCCCGGGGCCTTCTCCGTGTCGTTGTAGGTGGAGATCGCGCCGCACAGCACCACCCGGGCGTGCATCGCCAGGCGGCTGAGCACGGCGTCGAGCACGGCGCCGCCGACGTTGTCGAAGAAGAGGTCGACCCGGGGACCGAGCTCCTTGACGCGGGCCGACACGTCCTCGGTCCGGTGGTTGATCGCACCGTCCAGCCCCAGGTCGTCGAGCAGCCACGCGCACTTCTCGTCGGAGCCCGCGATCCCGATGACCCGGGCGCCGTGCAGCTTGGCGATCTGCGCGGCGATCGACCCCGTGGCCCCCGCGGCCGCCGACACCACGACGGTGTCGCCCTCCTTCACCCGGCCGACCTCGACCATGCCGATGTAGGCGGTGCACCCGGTGGAGCCGTAGAGCGAGAGGTAGCCGGTGGTGTCGTAGTCGGGGTCGGGCTCCGACAACCACGTGGTGAAGAGGTCGTCGCGGACGATCGAGTAGTCCTCCCACCCGGCGAGCGACGTGACGACGTCCCCCACCGAGTAGGCGTCGCACCGGGAGGCCACGATCCGACCTGCGGACGAGCACCGCACGGCCTCGCCGATCTCGACCGGCGGCAGGTAGCCCTTGGCCGGGCTCAGCCAGGACCGCACCGACGCGTCGATGGCCATGACCTCGTTGTGGAGCAGCGCCTCGCCGTCGGCGAGCTCGGGCAGGTCGACGGTGACCAGCTCGACGTCGTCCCAGGTGAGGAGCCCTTCGGGCCGGCGACGCAGCACGATCCGCTCCATCGTCGCCGGCAGCTCGGGCTGCGGGGCGTTCACGGTCACGCCCCCGTCTCGACCGCGGCCCCGATCGGACGCGGCACCTGGAACGTGGCCGACAGGCCCTCGCCCCACAGTGCCAGGTCCGCCGTGGCCGGGAGGCCGAGGCTGCGCAGCTCGTCGGCCAGCGCCCCGCTCCCCAGCTCGATCTCGACCTCGCCGGGGTCGAGCGGCACCGGCGGGAGCTCCATGTCCAGACCGAGCGACATCGGCACGCCGTCGAGGTAGGAGTAGGTGGTGGCGGACTCGACCGGCGCCTCGGTGCCGTCGACCGACGGTCGGGGCAGGCGCACGAGCAGCGTGACCGATCCCTCCGGCTCGTCGGACATCACGAGGCGGACCGCCACCGTGCCCTCGCCCGGTCCGGCCGAGTAGTCGAACGTCAGGTCCTCGACGGTCTTGGGAAGGCCCATCACGAGGTTCCCCGCCTTGCAGGTGAACTCCTGGTCGACCGGCATGCGCCACTGGAAGGCCCCGGCCGCCTCGGGACGGCCGACCGGGTGCACCAGCAGTCCGAGGTTGACCTCGTCGTAGTCACCCCACGGGTTCCGCACGTAGTCGCACAGGGCGATCACGAGCATCGCGTGGCCGGGCGAGACCTCGAGCACCTCGAAGGCGTCGCCGGGCACGAGCGCACGCGCCGGCTCGATCGGCACCGTGAAGGTCAGGGTCGCCGAGCGCATCTCCTCGACCACCATGGGGAACTCGATCTTCACCCCGTCGAGCTCGCCCCAGTCCGTTCGTCCATCGCTGGTCGCGTCCATCGGGCGGACTGTAGGTCCTACGGCCCAGGCCGCACGGCTGGACGGCCCATGTGCGTCCCGGTGCACACCTCTCACACTGGTGCGCATGAGTGGAATCCGCGCCGCACTCGCCAGGCTTCGCCGTTCACGCGCTGCGACGACCGAGCGCGGAGCGACCCTCGTCGAGTACGCCGTGCTCGTCGCGGTCTTCGTGCTGCCGGTGTGGGGCGGGGTGTCGTTCCTGAACGACACCGCGAAGACCGAGATGACCACCGTCGCATCGGGAGTGGCCTCGCCGCGTTCGACGACCACGACCACGGTCGCGAACGGTTCCCCCGCGTCGACGTCGACGACGACCACCACGACGGCGGCCCCGACCACCACCAGCACGACCACCACCACCACGACCACGACGACCACCACCACGCCGCCGACCACGACCACCACGAGGCCGCCGACCACGACCACGTCGACGACCACCACGACGACCGCGCCGAAGAAGTCCAACACGGCCCCGTCGATCTCGGTGACGGACGCCAGCCGGAGCAGGTGGAACAGCACGTTCTCGACCGTCGTCACCACCGGCTCCGGGAGCGCGGTCAACAACGCCACGGTCACGTTCCGGGTCTGCTTCAAGACCTCGTCGAACGGCTCCTGGGGCAACTGCTCGAACTACACCGCCACGACCAACTCCTCCGGCTCGGCGAGCTACGACCTCAGCGGGATCAGCGACAGCTACGTGGCCATCCAGGTGACCGTGCAGTCGATCACCAAGACCGGCACGACCTTCACGATCGACTCCACGGCGTCGACGAAGAACGCTCCCTGACCGCCGACACGCGTCGGACCCGCGGCGGCGCCCCGACCCCGCGGGGCGTGAGCGGGTTGCGTCGGCACCCCTAGTCTCTCGCCGTGACCGGCGAGACCGCGACGAGCCTGCTGCTGATCACGCTGGCCGCCGTGCTGGCGCCGGTGCTGTCCGAGCTGGTCGCCCGGTGGCGCATCCCGAGCGTCCTGTTCGAGCTGCTGCTCGGCATGCTCATCGGCCCCGCCGTGCTGGGGTTCGCCGAGGTCGACAGCTTCATCGACGGGCTGAGCACGCTCGGGCTCGCGTTCCTCTTCTACCTGGCGGGCTACGAGCTCGACCTCCGGCGGATCCGGGGGGCGCCGCTCAACCGCGCCGCGGCCGGGTGGGCGGTCACCGTCGCGCTCGGCCTGGGGATCGCCGGCGTGCTGGTCGCGATCGGCTTCGTGCTGTCGGACCTCCTGATCGGCCTCGCGCTCACGACCACCGCGATCGGGACGCTGCTGCCGATGCTCCAGGACCGCCGCCTGCTCTCGACGCGCTTCGGCGACTTCATGGTCGCGGCCGGCTCGGTGGGCGAGTTCGGCCCGGTGCTCGCCGTCACGATCTTCCTGGGGGCGTCGAACCCCAGGACCGAGGGCCTCCTGCTCGTCGTGTTCGTCCTGCTGGCGCTCGGCGTGGTGTGGGTCGTCGAGCGACCGCGGCCGCCCCGGTTCGTCGAGGTCATGGAACGGCACCTCGAGAGCTCGTCGCAGCTGCCGGTCCGCCTCGTCGTGCTCCTGACCGCCGGCATGGTCCTCGTCGCGGTGTACCTCGGCCTCGACATGCTGCTCGGCGCCTTCGCTGCCGGGCTCATCGGGCGGATCCTGTTCCCGCCGGAGGAGTCGCGGATCCTCGGCACGAAGCTCCAGTCGCTCGGCTTCGGCTTCCTCATCCCGTTCTTCTTCATCGTCAGCGGGATGAAGTTCGACCTCGACGCGCTGCTCGGGAGCTGGGACGTGGCCGCGCGGGTGCCGCTCTTCGTCGCGCTGTTCCTCGTGGTGCGAGGACTGCCCGCCCTGGTCGTGTACCGGGGAGTGCTGCCGGGCCGTCAGCGCATGGCACTGGGCGTGCTGCAGTCGACCGCGCTGCCGCTGCTCGTCGTGATCACCCAGATCGGCATCGAGACCGGCGACATGCGCCCGGCCAACGCCGTCGCGCTCGTGGGCGCGGGCATGGTGTCGGTCCTGGCGTTCCCGCTCGTCGGGTTCTCCCTGCTCGGCAACGAGGTCGAACCGGCCGCCGCCGACGGGCCCGAGGTCACCCCTCCGGCGGATCCGAGCGCCACTCCTCCATCCCGATGAGGACCATGAGCAGCTGGCGCGTGGCGTCGTCCGCGATCGCGGCCAGCCGCTCCTCGTCGTCGGGATCGGTGTCCAGGGTGAGCTCCGTGGCGAACATGACCGCCTGCACGACGAGCCCGGCGAGCAGCTGCAGGTCCGCGGTCGACACCTTGGTCAGCGCCGGCCACCGGGCCAGGTCCGTCGCGAGCTCGCTGGTGAACAACCGCACCTCCTGACGGATCGCTGTCCTCAGCGTGGTCGATCCGCCGTAGCGCTCCTTGGCGATGAACCGGAAGTGCTCCTCGTGGGTGAGCACGTAGCCGAGGAACGTGTCGACGGAGGTGCGGACGAGGTGCGCGGTGCCCGCGGGCTCGGTGCGGATGTCGCGCATGGTGCGGCGCAGCGTGGCGAACGACTCGTCGACGAGCGCCAGACCCAGCGCCTCCATGGTGTCGAAGTGCCGGTAGAACGCCGCCGGCGACAGCCCGGCCTCCTTGGTGAGCTCGCGCAGGCTGAGGCTGGTGAAGCTCCGCTCGCCGCCCAGCAGCCGGAGGGCGGCATCGAGGATCGCCCGGCGGGTACGTGCCTTCTGGCGCTCCCGCGGCGCGGGGACCGGCTCGTCGAGCTCCTCGGGCTCGATCCGTTCGCGGACCGGACGGTCACGGGGGCGTGGCGCCACCCGCCCAACGTACCGTTGTGACGGGCGACCAGGCCGTTTCAGTGAACGAGTGTTGACCGAGTTGGTTACCCCCGGTAAGTTCGCTCCCATGGCGACGGTAGCCGCCCCTCCTTCCGTCCGGTCCGCCGTGCGGCGCCTGGCATCCGTGCTCACGTGGCCCGCCCCCGCCGGCTCGTACCGACGACTGGTCGACCCGCTCGCTCCCGGCGTCGGCACCCGGGCCGTCGTCGAGTCCGTCGTGCCCGAGTCGCCGCGCGCGGCCACGATCGTCCTGCGGCCGAGCGCCGGATGGCAGCCGCACCGGCCGGGCCAGTGGGTGTCGGTCGGCGTGGACGTCGACGGCGTCCGCCACCACCGCTGCTACTCGATCACCTCGCTGCCCACACAGGCGGCGCTCCCGGGCAGCGACGGCGACCGGATCACGATCACGGTCCAGGCGGTGCCCGACGGCATCGTGTCCAACCACCTCGTCCGCCACGCCCGACCCGGCGACGTGGTGCACCTCGACGGGCCCGACGGCGACTTCACGCTGGCCGACCACCCCGATCCGGCCGGCACCCGCCCCATGCTCATGGTCACCGGCGGCAGCGGCCTCACCCCCGTCATGGGGATGATCCGGGCCATGGACGCCGGCGTGGACGACGGCGGCGGCACGCTCGACGACGTGGTGCTGGTGCACCACGCACCCACGCCCGAGGAGTCGCTGTTCACCGACGAGCTGCGGGCGATCGCGCGTCGCCGTCCGGGCCTGCGCCTCCATCTGGTCACCACCGGCACCGGCGCACCGCCGCCCGAGCTCGAGCTCACGGCCGGGCGCCTGGACGAGCTCTGCCCCGACTGGCGCCGCCGCGAGGCCTGGGCGTGCGGACCACGCCCGCTGGTCGACGCCGTCGGCGAGCTGTGGGACGAGCACGTGTCCGGGGCCCCCGACGCCCGACCGCTGCACGTCGAGCGGTTCACCCCGACGATCGCACGCGACGCCGACGCGGTGGAGGGCACGCTCACGTTCGCCCGCACCGGCACGACCGTCGACTCCGACGGCACCCGTACCGTGCTGGACCTGGCCGAGGAGGCCGGTCTGAACCCCATGAGCGGCTGCCGGATGGGCGTCTGCCGCCGCTGCGTCGTCCCGCTGCGCTCGGGCACCGTCGTCGACATGCGCGACGGCCGCACCGAGTGCGAGCCAGGCACCCACGTCCAGATCTGCGTCGCGGCCCCGGTCGGCGACGCAGAGATCGAGATCTGACCCCACCCCCCGAGGAGGCACCCATGGTCGCCGTCATGCGCACCGAAGTGGACGGTCCCGACGACCGCCGCAACGACCTCTACGGAGAGGCCGGCCCCGCCGCAGCCCTGGACGGCGACGTCCGCGACCCGTCCCGGCCGGGACCGTCCGGCCTCACCGCCGAGGAGATCGAGGCGTTCGGCGCCGAGATGGACCGGCTCCGCGAGGAGATCCTGGCCTCGCGCGGCGCGTCCGACGCGGCGTACGTCCGCCGGGTCATCAACCTGCAGCGGCGGCTCGAGGCCGCCGGCCGCCTCGCGCTCTTCGCCGGCATCCTGCCCCCGGCGTGGATCGCCGGGACCACCATGCTCGCCACGGCCAAGATCCTGGAGAACATGGAGATCGGCCACAACGTCATGCACGGCCAGTGGGACTGGATGCGTGACCCCGAGATCCACTCCACCACCTGGGAGTGGGACAACACGTGCCCGTCCGAGCAGTGGAAGCACACCCACAACCAGATCCACCACGTCTGGACCAACGTCCTCTACAAGGACCGCGACGTGGGCTACGGCCTGCTGCGCATCACCGAGGACCAGAAGTGGCACCCGGTGTACCTGGCCCAGCCGGTGTACGCCGCGGTCCTGGCCTGCCTCTTCCAGTGGGGCGTGGCCCTGCACGACGTGGAGGTC
The DNA here is from genome assembly GCA_023450775.1 of Actinomycetes bacterium. Classification (GTDB taxonomy): domain Bacteria; phylum Actinomycetota; class Acidimicrobiia; order Acidimicrobiales; family Microtrichaceae; genus Dermatobacter. The sequence continues at coordinate 8,574 of JAEXGP010000309.1, forward strand.
GAGCGTCTGCTCAACGGCCGGGCGGACCGTGAGACGTCCCGAGCCCGGCTGAACGAGGTCGCGGAGAAGGCGCGCAAGCAGGTCCTCAAGGACTACGTCGCCTACCCGCTCCTGGCCGGCCCGTTCTTCCTGCCCGTGCTCGCCGGCAACATGGTCGCCAACCTGGCCCGCAACCTCTGGGCCTTCACGGTCATCTTCTGCGGCCACTTCCCCGGGCCCGTCCCCACGTTCACGATCGACGACGTGATCGCCGAGGACCGCAACGGCTGGTACGTGCGGCAGGTGATCGGTTCGGCGAACATCTCGGGCGGCCGGCTGATGGACCTGATGACGGGCAACCTCAGCTACCAGATCGAGCACCACCTCTTCCCCGACCTGCCGAGCAACCGGTACGCGGAGATCGCCCCCAAGGTGCGCGACGCGTGCGAGCGGTACGGGCTGCCGTACGTCACCGGATCGCTGCCCCGGCAGTTCGGCTCGGTGGTCAAGCGGCTGGTCCGCATGGCGCTGCCCTGACGCCGTGCCGGCGGCCCCGAGCGCATGGGGCTGCCGCCGAGCGCCGGAAGTAGCGTGTCGGCCCATGGCGATGGAGGTCGTGGACGTCGACGCGATGCACCGGTACGAGCTGCTCGAGGACGGCGAGCTGCTCGGCTACCTGTCCTACACCGACCGGCCGGTCGACGACGGTGGCGGCGACGGCGCGCCGATGCTGCGGGATCTGCAGCACACGGTGATCTCGTCGGACCACCGGGGTCGCGGTCTGGGCTCGGTGCTGGTGCCCGCGGTGCTCGAGGACCTCCGGTCACGAGGCGCCCGGATCATCCCGACGTGCCCGTTCGTCCGGTCGTGGCTCGAGGAGCACCCGGGCGACCAGGACCTCGTCGCGTGAGCACGGCCGAGTCCGGCCGCCACGACCGGGTCGTCCTGGCGATCGACCTGGGGACCGGTGGTCCGAAGACGTCCTACGTGTCGCTCGCCGGCGAGGTCATCGACCACGACCACCGGCGCGTGGCCATCCGAACCGGCTCCGACGGCTCGGCCGTCGAGGACGCGAACGACTGGTGGGACGCCGTCGTGGCGTCGTCGCAGGTGCTGTCCGAGCGCGGCACCGTCCGAGCCGACCAGATCGTGGCCGTGGCGTGCACCGGCCAGTGGGGCTCGACGGTGCCGGTCGACGCCGACGGCCGACCCGCCGGCGACTGCATCCTCTGGCTCGACCAGCGGGCCCGCCGGCTGGCCGCCCGTCAGCTCGGCGGCACGCTCGCGGTCGAGGGCTACCGACCCCGGGTCGTGATGGAGTTCATCCGCCGCACGGGCGGCGCGCCGAGCCCGCTCGGCAACGACCCGATGGGCCAGCGGCTGTGGATCCGCCACCAGCAGCCCGACGTGTACGCCCGCACCGCGCACTTCATGGAGCCGGTCGACTTCCTGAACCTTCGCCTCACCGGCAAGGTCGCTGCGACCCAGGCGTCCATGCTCGCCAGCTTCCTCACGGACAACCGCGTGCTCGACGTGGTCGACTACGACCCGCTGCTGGCCCGCTACGCCGGGACCGACATCGACCGGCTGCCGCCGCTGCAGCCCATCCGCTCGGTGGTCGGGGGCGTGCTGCCCCAGGTGGCCGACCAGCTCGGGATCCCGTCGGGCACCCCGGTGGTGACCGGCCTGCCCGACCTGCACGCGGCCACCCTCGGCTCGGGCGCGGTGGCCGACTACCACGGCCACCTCTCGATCAGCACGTCCGCCTGGGTCGGCTGCCACACGCGCACCAAGCGCACGTCGCTGATGAACCAGATGGCCACGTTCCCGGCCGCGCTCGAAGGCCAGTACGTGCTCGTCAACAACCACGACTCGGGCGGCGCCAGCATGGAGTGGCTGCTCGACATGGTCGTGGCGCCCGACGACGGCCTCACGCCCGGCGCCGCGCCGTCGCTCAAGGACCTGGACCGGGTGGCGGCGTCGGTGGCCCCCGGCGCGGGCGGCGTGATGTTCACGCCGTGGCTCAAGGGCATGCGCTCGCCCAACGCGGACACGGCCGTGCGCGCCGCGTTCCTCAACATCGACATCGACACCGGCCGTGCCGAGATGGTGAGGGCGGTGCTCGAGGGCGTCGCGCACCAGGTGCGCTGGTTGCTCGACGTGTCGGAACAGGTGCTGAAGCACCCGATCGTGGACCTGCGGGGCATCGGCGGGGGTGCTCAGTCCGACGTGTGGTGCCAGATCCACGCGGACGTGATCGGCCGTCCGATCCACCGGGTGGCGCAGCCGCTGGTGGCCAACGTCCGGGGTGCGGCGCTGTTCGCCGGCCTGGTGACCGGGCACCTCGAGGCCCGGGACGTGGCCGCGTGCGCCACCATCGACCGGGTCTTCCGGCCCGACCCCGACGCCGCCGCGCTCTACGAGGAGCGCCAGCGCGAGTTCGTGGGCCTGCACAAGGAGCTCAAGGGCGTCTCGCACCGGCTCCACCGGCTGGCCGGCCGACGCTGAGCACCCGTCAGGGTTCTGTTCCACCTCTTCGACGCTGCAGCGTCGATGAGGTGGAACGAAACGGGTCAGCCGGTCAGCCGCCGGGCGTGACGGCCGCCGCCTCGACCTCCTGCACGAGCTCCTCCACCACGCAGCGGTCCACGAACCAGCGCGCCACCTCGTCCAGACGGTCGGCGAAGTGGGCCTGCGACGGTGCGACGTTGACCGCGGAGACGCCGAGCGGCGTGTCCGTGGCGATGCCCGCGTTCATCGCGTCGTCGGGTACGTCCAGGTCGCAGGCCTCGACGAGCTCGACGATGTCGCCGGGGTGCAGCGTGGTCGCGAACCAACGCTGGGCGGGCGAGCCGTCGCTCGGCCAGAGCCCGTACATGCCGCCGCCGAGGTCGCACAGCGAGCCCCCGATCTCGACGTCGTGCACCGCCCGGAAGCAATCGGGCGCGCCGAGTGCGGACGCGGCGAGGAAGGCCTGCCGGAGCTCGCACGGCGAGAGATCGCAGGCAGGACC
>JAEXGP010000389.1 GCA_023450775.1 Actinomycetes bacterium
GTCCCCAGGCGCACCTGCGCGGCGGGCTGGTCCACCGCTCGGTCGCCGAAGCTGTAGGCGAGCACGCGCTCCCGCAGGCGTCGCTCGTACTCGTCGACCGCCCGCTCCGCCGCCCCCACCGCGGGAGCGGCGGCGGTCAGCGCCAGCACCGCCATCACGGGGAGGTGCGCCATGCCCGCGCCGTCGACGGGTGCGGCCGGCTCCAGCAGGTCCTCGGCGACGACCGTCCGGTGCTCGGGCACGAACGCGCCCTGGACCACCACCGTGTCCGAGCCGGTGGCCTGCATGCCGGACATGTCCCACACGTCCTGCACCACCACGTCCTCGATCGGCAGGACCGCGAAGCGGGCGACGAACGCGTCGTCGCGGTCCTCCAGCCCGGTGACCATGACCCGGTCGGCGTGGCGCACGCCGGTCGCCCACTCCCACCGCCCGTCGACCTGCCAACCCGGCTCGCCGCCCGGGCCGACCGCGGCGCGGAGCGTGCCGGTGGGCGCGAGCGGTGCGGGCACCAGGCCGTAGCCGGGGTCGCCGCCGAGCACCTCGTGCTGCAGCTGCTCGGGGAACCGGGTCAGCAGCCAGTTGTGCATGACCAGGAACGACAGGGTCCACGCCGAGGCAGGGCACCCGGTCGCGAGCGTCCGCGTGGTGTCGATCAGCTCGCGCAGCGTGCGACCCTCTCCCCCGAACGCGGTCGGCACGACCATGCGGAAGAGGTCGGTCCCGACCGCGGCGTCGAGCACCGGCGGCGCCAGCTGCCGGAGTCGGGCCGATTCCGACGCGTGCTCGTCGAGCACCGCGGCGAGCGCCGTCGCCCGCTCCCCCACGTCCACGGTCACGTTCGCGTCCCCCGTCACGCCGTGACCATAACCCAACTTACGGTCCGTGCCACCCCAGATCTGCGCGGGCGCTACGGCCAGAGGGGCTCGGGCACCTCGAAGCCGAGGGGCTCGCCCCACCGGTTGCGGAACGACACCTCGTCCACCGGTCGGCGGGCGGCCACGCCCCACGTGCCGGTCGGGTAGCCCATGAGGACGCAGCCGGCCTGGATCCAACCCTCGTCGGTGGGGACCCCGAGGATCTCCTTCACCGCCTCGTCGTGGAACATCAGCACGACCGTGAGCGTGGAACCCACGCCGTGGGCCCGGGCGGCCAGCTGCGCGCTCCACAGCGCGGGGTAGATGGAACCGCCGGTCGGATCGTGCTGCGCGAAGCCGAACAGCAGCAGCGGGTAGCGGTCGAAGTGCTCGGCCGCCCAGATCGCCGAACGCTGGACGCGCAGGAACTGCGCCCGTTCGGGGTCCTCGGGGTCCTCGTTCGCCCACGCGACCCGCTGGGCGTAGATCGTCTCCCACAGCGAGTCGATGCCGGCCTTGTAGAGCGGAGCCAGGCGACCGATCGTGTCCGTGTCGTCGACCAGCAGGAAGCGCCAGTTCTGCGCGTTGCCGCCGGTGGGAGCCCGGATGGCGGCGTCCAGGATCGACGCCTGCACCTCCTCGGGGACGGGATCCGAGGACACCCGACGCATGGCCCGGGTGGTGTACAGCGCTTCGAACAGGTCCACGGCCCGGCAACCTAACGGACCGATCCCGCTCGGCGACGGCCCGAACGGACCGGCCCCGTCCGGCGACGGGCTCAGCCCATGGCCACGGCGTTGACGCGGGTGGGCTCCACGGTCACCACCACGCGGGACTCGCCCTCGCCGTCCATCTGGCGCAGGTCGGTCCCGCCGTACTTCGCGCCGACGCGGTCGGCGAACGCGTAGTCGTCGTCGGGCTCGACGGTGACGTCGCCGCGCACCTCGAGGTAGCGATAGCCCGACGGGTCGGCGACGAGGACGTCCGCGACCGGGCGGTCACGGAGGTTCCGCGTCTTCTTGCGCGCGGTGTTGAGCGAGATGCGGAAGCGACCGTCCTCGAAGAGGAACCACACGAGCGTCTGCTGGGGCCGGCCATCGGGGTCGATGGTCGCCAGCGTGGCGATCGGCGCGTCGAGGAGGTCGGTGTGGGTGTCGGGGATCTCGGTCGACATGTCTGAAGTCTGCGGCGCCGTCGCCCGGGAGTGCACGCGGCTCAGTCCCGTCCGACGCCCTCCGGGCGCAGCACCCGCTCCAACCAGTCGTCCACGTCGCGCTGCCAGCGCTCGGCCCACGGCGTGCCGATGAACATGCCGACGCCGTGCGGCACGCCGGGGTACACGTGCAACTCGGTCGGCACGCCGGCCTGGTTGAGCCGGAGTGCGTACTCCACGTCCTCGTCGCGGAACCCGTCGGCCGCGCCGACCGCCACGTAGGCCGGCGGCAGCCCGCGCAGGTCGGCCTCGCGGGCCGCGGCCGCCGCACCCGGGACGTCGTCGGTGCCGTAGAGGTCGCCCAGGTAGGACCGCCACCCGAACGTGTTCGCCTCGCGGTTCCAGACCTTCAGCCCGTCGAGCCGGCTGGACGGGCTCTGCTGGCGGTCGTCGATCATCGGGCACTCGAGGAGCTGGAACGCCACCGGCACCTCCCCGGCGTCACGGGCGCGGATCGCGAGTCCTGCCGCCAGCCCACCGCCGGCGCTCCCGCCGCCGATGCCGATGCGGGCGGGGTCGATGCCGAGCTCCTCGGCGTGGTCGTGGGCCCAGAGCAGCGCGGCGTAGCAGTCGTCGAGCGGCGCGGGGTACGGGTGCTCCGGCGCCAGGCGGTACTCGACCGAGATGCCCACGACGCCCAGTCGCGGGCTCCAGTGGGCGAACAGCCCGTCGTCCATGACGTTGCTGCCGATGATGTAGCCGCCGCCGTGGATGTTCACGAGCGCCGGCAGGGTGCCCTCGGCGCCGACGGCCCGGTGGACCCGCACGGTCGCCCGGCTGCCGGGGACCCGGTCGTCGGGGACCGTGTGCTCGGTGACCTCGACCCGGTCCGACGGCGGCATCAGCGAGCGGATGAGCTCCAGGAAGTCGGCGCGGGCCTGCGGCAGGTCGGCCGTGGCGAGGTCCAGGTCGGGCACCAGGTCCAGGAGCGGCGCCAGCGACGGGTCCAGCAGGTCGGTCCCGTCCGGTAGGGCGGCCCCGTCGGGATGGGTCCGGTCGTCGGTCGTCATGTGGTGTCCCCCGGTCGTGATGTCGTTCGGCTGCTCAGACGTCGAGCACGCAGCGGAACCCCACGTGGCACGTCGAGGTGTCGATCGCCTCGGGTTGCCGGGCGGCCGGCCGGAAGCGATGGCAGTAGCTCGGCGCGCACAGGTGCGAGCCCCCCTTGATGACGCGGCGACCGTACCGCTCACCCGGCGCCGCGGAGTCGACCGCCCCCGACCCGCAGCACGGCCGGTCGCCGCTGCCTCCGCTGGAACCGCCATCGGCGGGGCGGTGCTCGCTCCACCAGTCGGTGGTCCACTCCCACACGTTGCCCGCCATGTCGAACAACCCGTACCCGTTCGGCGGGAACGACCCCACCGGCGACGTTCCCCTGTGCCCGTCCAGACCGAGGTCCTCCCACGGGAAGCGGCCCTGCCAGGTGTTGGCCATCTGGCGGTCGTCCGGGTACGGGTCGTCGCCCCAGCTGTACTCGGCGTCGATGCCGCCCCGAGCGGCGCGCTCCCACTCCGCCTCGGTGGGGAGCCGGGCGCCGCGCCACGCGGCATAGGCCTCGGCGTCCTCGAACGCGACCTGCACGACGGGGTGGTCGCCGAGTCCGTCGATGCTCGACCCCGGCCCCTGGGGCGCTCGCCACGACGCGCCGGGCACGTAGGCCCACCACCTCGACGGGTCGTCCAGCGGCACCGGACCCGGCGGCGGTCGGAACACCACCCCGCCCGGGTGCAGCAGGTCGGGGTCCGCGCCCGGGTAGTCGTCGGGATCGAGCGGCCGCTCGGCGACGGTCACCCAACCGGTGTCCCCGACGAACTCGGCGAACTCGTCGTTCGTGACCGGGTGCGCGTCGATGCGGAACGCCGCCACGTGCACCGTGTGCCGCGGTCGCTCCTCGGGGTAGAAGCGGTCGGAACCCATCGGGGACTCGCCACCGGGAATCGTCACCATCGACTCGGCGTTGGCCCGGGACGCACCGCTCACACGGGCGAGCGTACGACAGGGGGGACGGCATGAGGATCGGGCTGACGGGAGGCGCATCGAGCGTCGACGGGATCGTCCGGCAGGTGGCGCGCGCCGAGGAGGAGGGGTTCAGCTCGGTCTGGTTCCACGGCGCGGTCGGGGGTGACCCGCTCGTGGCGCTGGCCATCGCAGGGCGAGCGACGGCGTCGATCGAGCTCGGGACGTCGGTCCTGCAGACCTACACCTGCCACCCGGGCCTCATGGCCAACCGGGCGACCGCGGTGGTCGACGCCATCGGCACCCCCGGACGTTTCACGCTCGGCATCGGGCCGTCGCACCGTCCACTGATCGAGGACGTGCTCGGCATGTCGTACGACACGCCGGGCCGGCACACCGAGGAGTACCTGTCGATCCTGACGCCGTTGCTGCGCGGCGAGTCGGTCGAACAGCGCGGAGCGGAGCTGAGCTACACGGCGGTCCCGCCGCCGCCGCTCGGCGGCGAGCCGGTGCCGGTGCTCGTCGCAGCCCTCGGTCCCCGGCTGCTGCGGGTGGCGGGCGAGCTCGCGGACGGCACGATCACGTGGATGGCCAACGCCACGGCCGTGCGTGAGCACGTCGCGCCGCTGCTGTCGCGGGCGGCTGCGGGCGCGGGCCGGCCGTCGCCGAGGATCGTGGTCGGGCTGCCGGTCGCCGTCCACGATGACGTCACCGCGGCGAGGGCCACCGCCGCGGAGCAGTTCACCATCTACGGCACGCTCCCCAACTACCAGCGGATCCTGGCCCACGGCGGGATCGACGGGCCGGCGGAGGCGGCGATCGTGGGCGACGAGTCGGCGGTCACCGCGGCGGTGCAGGAGCTCTTCGACGCCGGGGCCACCGACGTGTGGGCCGCGCCGTTCCCGGTCGGCGACGATCCGTCTGCGTCCCGGCAGCGGACCCGGGCGCTGCTGAAGGAGCTCGCCGCCGCCTGACGCTCCCGCGGGAACGTCCCCGCGGGAACGCATCGGGGCCGTGCGGATCGGTGCGCCGGTGTTCCTTCCGGAACGTGGCGGTCCGTTCGTCAGGTGCTCCGGACGTTCCCGCGGGAATGTCACACCCCCTCCGTACGGTCCGACGGTGAGCTCCGAGCTGGGAGGGGTCATGGGGAATGTGTTGCTGTTCGACGCGCCGGCGGGTGAACCGGCGCCGACGCCGGTCGGTGCGTGCATCGCCGAGGACGACGCCGGGTTGACGGCGTTGGCGACGGAGCGGTTGGAGGCCGAGATCCTCTCGACCGCCGCACACCTCGCAGCGGGGACGTGCCGGTTCCTGCTGCTGGTCGCCGAGTACGACCGCCGCCAGGCGTGGGAGAACTGGGAGTGCCGCTCCGCCGCGCACTGGCTCAACTGCCTCTGTCCCTGAAGGACTGGGCGGCCTGTCCATGGGCGCTGCGCGTGAACACGTGAGAGTGGCGAACCGGTTGCAGGACATGCCGCTCGTCCGCGCCGAGTTCGCCCGCGGCGCCGTGTCGTACTCCAAGGTGCGAGCCATGTCGCGGGTCTGTCGCCCCGCCATCGAGGCGAATCTGCTCGCCGTCGCCCTCCACTCCACCGCCGCGCAGCTCGACCAGGCGTGCAGCAAGCTCCGCCGCGTCCAGGACACCGCCGAAGAAGAAGCCGCCCTCGCCGACGCCGAAGAGGACGCCCGTCAGCGCGCCTACCTCACCCTGGCCGACGACGAGTCCGGCCACGGCCTCGGCCGGTTCCGCATCGCCGGCCACGACATGGAGGTCCTGCAACGTGCGCTCGCCACCGCGGCCGGCGACCTGACCGGACGCGACGAGCTCGCCACCAACGCCGCCGCCCTCGTCGAGCTCGCACGCGCCTACCTCGCGAACCCCGACACCGGCCCCGGCCCGCAGCCCGAGATCGTCGTCCACGTCGACGCCGCCGCCCTCATCCGCCTCGGTCCGGACACGAACTCCGGCGCCGATGTTCCCGCGGGAACGCCCACCGACACCGACGCTCCCGCGGTAACACCGAGCGAGCCCACCAGCGACGAGCTCACCGAGGCGAGATGGCCGATCCGCTCCGCCATGGGCCGCCTGTTCAGCCTCGCCCTCCTCAGCCGCCTCGCCTGCGACGCCGGCATCCGCGCCGTCGCCGACCTCCCCGACGGCACCCAACTCGACGTCGGACGCCACCGCCGCACACCCACCCCTGCCCAACGCCGGGCACTCCTCGCCCGCGACGTCCACTGCCGCTTCCCCGGCTGCCACACCCGCCACCGACTCCACGCCCACCACATCATCTGGTGGACCCTCGGCGGCCGCACCGACCTCGCCAACCTCCTCATGTTGTGCCCCAAGCACCACCACGCCGTGCACGACCGCCACTGGATGCTCACCGGCACCGCCGACGCACCCGTCTTCACCCGCCCGGACGGCACCGCCGTCGAACACCCACCGCCCCGCGGCGACGGCCGCTACGACGACCTCGTGATCACCGCCGCACAACTCGCCGCGGCCCACGGCCACGTCGACCTCGATGTCGAGAGCCCCGGTGGCCGCTGGTACGGCGACCACATCGAGTGGGACTGGTTCTTCGCGGGCCTCGCTCCCACCACCCCACCCGGCGTCGCCGACATCGCGCTCGGCGACTGGAGCCGGCCGCTCCATCAGCCGGATCGGTGGAACTGACCGGCCGAATGACGCCGCAGCGCGTCCGGCGGTAGGGTCTGACTAGAACCCGGTTCCAGTTTCCGGGACCGTCCAAGGGGGCACCGATGGCCACTTCGAACGAGACCGAGCACTACACGGTCATCTCGGCGGACACGCACGCTGGCGGCAGCCACGCCATGTACCGCGAGTACCTGGAGGAGAAGTACCTCGACGACTTCGACGCCTGGCGCGGCGAGTACAAGAACCCCTTCAGCGACCTCGGCGACACGCGCCGCCTGCGCAACTGGGACAGCGAGATGCGCACCAGCCAGCAGGACGAGGACGGGGTCGCCGGCGAGGTCATCTTCCCCAACACGGTCCCGCCGTTCTTCCCGAGCTTCGTGCTGTTCGCCCGCCCGCCGAAGCCCGAGGAGTACGAGCACCGCCTGGCCGGCATCCGCGCCCACAACCGCTGGCTCGTGGACTTCTGCGCCGAGCAGCCCGACCGCCGCAAGGGCATCGGCCAGATCTTCCTGAACGACGTCGACGACGCCATCGAGGACGTGCGCTGGATCAAGGAGCACGGCCTGACCGGCGGCATCCTGCTGCCGAACAACCCGCCCGACGTCGACTGGATCCCGCAGCTCAACCATCCGGACTACGACCGGCTGTGGGCGGTGTGCGAGGAGCTCGACGTGCCGGTCAACTGCCACGGCGGCACCGGCTCGCCCGCATACGAGCGGGTGCCGAGCTCGGCGCTCATGATGATCGCCGAAGTCCCCTACTTCAGCCACCGCCCGCTGCTCTTCATGCTCCTGTCGGGCGCCTTCGAGCGGTTCCCCGGCCTCAAGTTCGTGCTCACCGAGCAGGGCTGCGCGTGGCTGCCGGGACTGCTCCGCCAGCTCGACGGGCACCTCGAGTCGATCCGGGCCAAGGGGGCCATCGGCGAGCTGCGGTTCAAGCCGGAGCACATCCTCCCCAGGAACGCGTCGGACTACGTCCGCCAGAACTGCTGGTTCGGGCTGAGCTTCCCGACGCGCGGCGATCTGAAGGCCGCGGTCGACTCGGTCGGCATCGACCACGTCATGTGGGGCAGCGACTACCCGCACGACGAGGCCACGTACCCGTACTCCACGCTGGCGCTGCGCCAGGTGTTCCACGACTGGGACCCGGCCGACGTCCGCAAGGTGCTGTCCGAGAACGCGGCGGCGCTGTACGACTTCGACCTCGACGCGTTGCGTCCGATCGCCGACCGCATCGGCCCCACGGTGGCCGAGATCGCGGAACCGCTGACCGAGCTGCCGCCCGAGCCCAACGAGGCGCTCCTGCGCAACGCCCCCGCCGCCTGACCCGGCGCTCCGACCACACCGGTCGCGGCCTGCCTCCGGCACACGGGCGGCGCGCGACGACCTGCGCGGGCAGAGCACGTCACCGCGGGCGGTCGCTTGCGGGTCGCGTCGCGCCGGTGGTGTGATGGGCCGGTCAACCCAGTAGATCGCCGTGTGCGAGGAAAGCCGGTCCGAGTCCGGCGCTGTCCCGCAACCGTGGGTCGACGATCCCCGATCGTCGGCGAGCCGGAACGCTCCGCACGGCGGACGAAGCTTCGAGAGATCCGTCGTGGACTGCGGATGCCGGAGCCCCGGCTGCTCCGCCGCTCGGCGAGCCTCCAGGGCCATCGGCCAGGAGGTGTGAGATGAGCGAGGTCGGGCGTGCGGTCGGCGGTGTCGGGCCACGGCAGCAACGCGGTCGACGAGCGGCCGTGCGCTGGTCGGCGCTCGTCGCCTGTGTCGCCGGTGTGCTCGTGGGTCTGGTCGGCCCGCAGCTCGGTGCCGGTGCCGCCGCTCCGACGCCGACCGCGTCGGCCGACGCGGCGCTCGACTGGCTCGAGGCGCAGATGGCGGCCAACGGCGGCACGATCGCGGGCTTCACCGCCGGCTCCACCGACTGGGGCGTGACCGCCGACGCGATCCTGGCGTTGATCGCCGCCGGCCGGGGCACCGACCCCACCGCCGTCACGGCCACGGACCTGCTCACCGCCCACGCCGCGGCGTACACGACGTGGACCTCCGGCACCGACACCGTCCGGGATGCGGGCGCCACCGGGAAGTCCGTCCTGGTGCTCCGAGCGATGGAGCGCCCGGCGGTCGCGCAGGGCGTGGACCTGGAGGCGGAGCTCCGCTCGATGATGGTCACGAGCGGACCCGAGGCGGGGCGCTTCTCCGACGTCGTCCCCGAGCCGGCGTGGAACGCCGCGCACGGGTTCGCCCAGGCGCTGTCGATCCTGGGGCTGGCGCTCACCGACGGCGGTGTGCCCGAGCCGGCGGTCGGCTACCTCCTCCTGCAGCAGTGCCCGTCGGGCGGCTTCCGGCTGCACCCGTCCGGGTCGGTCGGGTGCACCTCCGACGAACAGGTCGACACCGATGCCACGGCGCTGGCGCTCCAGGCGCTGCTCGTGGTGGACCGCACGCCGGCGGTCTCGACCGCGCTGGAGCGAGGCACCGCCTGGCTGCTCGGCCGCCAGGGGGCCGACGGCTCGTACGGCGGCGCCGGCCCGACCGCTCCGGCCAACGCCAACAGCGCGGGGTTGGCCGCCCAGTACCTGCGCGCCGCGGGGCAGACCGCGACCGCCGACCGGGCCGCGGCATGGATCGCCTCGTGCTGCCAGCTCACCGCCACGAACGCGGCCGGCACGCCGGCTGCGCCGCACGCGGGCGGCATCGCGTACAACCCTGCTGCGCTGTCCACCGCACTCGCCTCCGGCATCTCCACCGGCGCCGCCGACCAGTGGCGGCGCACCACCTCGCAGGCCGTCCTGGCCATAGGGGAGTAGCCCGACGGCCCCCCCGGCCGCGCACCCCACCCCCCCCGCA
>JAEXGP010000418.1 GCA_023450775.1 Actinomycetes bacterium
GCAGCGACCCGGCCGCCGTGCGGATCCGCGAGCAGCGCAGCGAAGCGCCGGCGACGCCGCACGACCGCGACCACCAGCAGGCCGGCCACCGCCGCGGCGAGGACCACGAGCAGCCACCGCCACGGTCCGGTCCCCGTGTCGCCGGTCCCCGTCCCCGTCTCGGGCGCCACCGTGTCCAGCTGGCCGGAGGGGGCGGTGGTCGGAGCGGTCGGTTCGGTGGGCGCCGCGGTGGTGGTCGGCGTGGTGGTCGTCGGGGCCTGCTCCTCGGGGGCATCCGCCTGGTCCGCTTCGACGCCCGTGTAGCCGGTCGCCTGCGGGTTGCCGCGACCGGTCGTGGGCTCGAACGCCACCCAGCCGATCCCGTCGAAGTGCACCTCGGGCCAGGTGTGGGCGTGGCGACCGCGCACCACGTACTCGGTGCCGATCACCCGGCTGGGGTCGTCGGGATCCTTCACCTCGACCACGTCGCCCGGGGTGAAGCCCACCGCCACCCGGGCGGGCAGGCCGATCGACCGCGCCATCAGCGCGAACGACGAGGCGAACTGCTGGCAGAAGCCCCGCCGCGCCCGGAGGAAGGCCGCGGTGGGGTCGGGGTCGTCCCGGTAGTCGACATCGGTGTCGTACTCGAAGTCCTCCCGGAAGTACGACTGGAGCGCCATCAGCTTGAGGTACGGCGTGGGCTGGCTCCGGGTGATCTGCCGAGCGATGCGGGCCACCTCGGCGCTCACTCCGGCGTCGTCCAGGTACTCGTCGCCGACGCGCTGGGCGGCCCGGCCGGCCAGGAGCTCCTGCGAGGTCAGCTCAGGGATCGCCGAGCTCACCCGGTACTCGCTGCCCGCCTCGACCGAGTCCCCGCGCGTGATGATCGAACCGGTCACGTCGTCGAAGCTGATCTCCGACTCGATGGCCATCGACGTCGGCTCGAAGGCCGCGGGGTACCACGGTCCGCCCAGGCCGTCGATCACGAACGTCTGGTCCGCCGTCGCGACCGGCACCCCCGTGGGAGGACGAGCCAGCTCGGAGCCGTCGACTTCCTGGTACGAGCCGCGGGACACCCAGATGTCGCGGGACGTGTCGTACTCGGCGAGCGCGGTCAGTCGCCAGTACGCCTCGGTGTCGCTGCGTACCCTGAACACGATCTGGTCGCTCTGCTGGCCGAGCAGGTTGCGCACGCCCACGTAGGGGCTGACCACCGTCCGGGCGCCGCCCTCGCGGCCGAGCGACCGGAGGTCGACCACGGCCTCGGAGTCGCCGGGGAGCCACGGACCCGCGACGAGTCCCACCACGAGCGCGGCGACCACCGCCAGCGCGGCACCCGAGGCGATCGCCCACGTGCCCCGGACCGCCTCGCCCCGGATCCATCGCCGCTCGCTGGTCACCAGCGCCCGCTGCGTCACCGCGTAGATGCCGATGCCGCTCAGGAAGGCGAACGCCGCGCCGGCCCGGCCCGCGTCACGGGCGAGCACGCCGGTGGCGATGAAGGCGGAGATGTAGGGGATGACCGCCTGGACCGGTCCCCGGTACCGGAACGCAGCGGTGTCGGCGAAGAACGTGAACGCCCACAGCACGGCAGCGAGGACGACGAGGAAGCCGTCGGTGGCGCGCACCGGCGCGACCAGGCTCGAGAAGTCGGAGAACGAGAGACGCATCTCGTCGAGGAGCACGCGCGCCGTCTCCGGTGTGGGCAGGCCCACCAACGTGGTGTCGGCGGCGAACACCCAGGTGAGGACCAGGACCGCGCCGGTCGTGGACAGCAGCCCGGACCATCCGACGCCCAGGCCGCCGCGACGGGTGGCGACCGCCAGGGCCCAGCTGGCGACGACCGCGAGCGCCAGCGGTCCGAGGTAGCCCCAGCCGACGAACAGCCGGGAGAACCCGAGGGCGGTGCCGAGGCCGGCGCAGGCAAGGCCCAGCTCGGCGGCGACCAGGGCGGCAGGGGTGGCGTCGCGCAGATCGGGCCGGCTCACGGGACCGTCACCCCGCCGGGTCGGGGGCGGTGCCGCGGGGCGACCGACGGGACCGCCGTGCCGACGACGGCGGACCATGCGTCGGTCAGGGGCCGGGTGCCGTCCCAGTGCACGACGGTGGCGCCGGGGACCAGCGTGCCGTCGGCGTGGTCCGACGTCACGACGAGCACCCGCAGGCCGAAGCCCCGCGTGGCGCGCGACCACCCCTCGATCTCGCCGTGCTCCAGGTGCCCGACGCAGGTGACGAGCCGACCGGATGGGCGGGTGCCGAGGTGGCCGAGGGTGGCGGCGAGCGAGGAGCGGGCGCCGGGCTGCACCGCCGCCAGCCGGTCGAGCAGCTCGTCGCCCCGGGTCTCGGCGGCGACGAACCCGCTGTCGGCGCCGTCGGTGCTGACCAGGCGCACGATCTCGTGGCGCTCGGCCGCCATCCGCACGACGCTCGCGGCGGCCGACACCGACCGTTCGAACGCCGCGCCGTCGTCGCCCTCCCGACGGACGTCGAGGAGCACGGTCGTGCGCCGCTGCCACGGCTGGTCGTACTGGCGGACGACGGGTTCGCCGACGCGCGCGGTGGTGCGCCAGTGGATGCGGCGGATGTCGTCGCCGACCGTGTAGGGGCGCATGGCCGCGAACTCCTCGTCGACGGTCGACGTGGAGGTGAGCACCCGGGTGCCGTGCTCGGGTTCGTCGCCCGCGGCGCGGGGGAGCGGGGTGAGCCGCCAGGTCCTGGGCAGGACGATGACGGTCCGGGTGTCGCGCAACCGCTGGCTGGACCGCACCAGCCCGAACGGGTCCTCGACCTCGACGGTGAGCGGCCCGACGGGGTGCAGCCCCCGTCGGTGCGTGGGGAAGGAGTAGGTGGCGTCGCGCGACACGCCCCGCGGCAGCGGCGCCAGGTGCAGCGACGCCTCGCCGAAGCGACCGACGTCGTCGCGGAGTCCGAGGACCGCGGTGCGGGAACGGCCGACGTTGCGCACGACGAGCTCGACCTGGCACGGCTCGCCGACCGCCACACGCGACGGGCGGATGGTCCGCTGCACGTCGAGCACCGGTCGGTTGCGGCGGACGAGGAGCGCGGAGCCGGCCAACCCGGCGGCGAGCGCCGCAGCGGCGACCGCGAGCTCGGGCTGGCCGAACATCCAGGCGAGCACGGCCAGGACCGGCACCGACACGAGCGCGGCGACACCGGCGCGGGTCAGGCGCACCGGCCCGTCCTCGGCTCGGTCCGTGGCTGCCCGGTGGTCCGCGGGCCGGTCCCGGGGCGCGCGTTCGTCGACGGCACGGTGCTCACGACAGCACGGTTCCCAGGCCGGCGCCGGTCAGCTGGGCACCGGCGTGGTGCGAAGGAGCTCGGCCACGGCCTCCTCGGCGGTGAGCCCCTGCAGCTGCGCCTCGGGGGCCAGCACCACGCGGTGCGCGAGCACCGGCCCGGCCAGGTGCTTGACGTCGTCGGGGGTCACGTAGTCGCGACCGTCGGCGGCGGCGTGGACCCGGGCGGCGCCGAGCAGGCCCAGGGCGGCCCGGGGCGACATGCCGAGCGAGAAGGTGGAGGAGCGCCGGCTGCGGTCGGCGAGGTCGACGAGGTACGCGGCGAGCGCCTCGGCGACGTACACCCGGGACGCGGCGGTGGACATGGCGAGCACGTCGTCGGTGGTGACAACCGGGCCGAGCCGGTCGAGCCGGTCGTCGTGGTCCTCCTCGACGAGCAGCGCCAGCTCGGCCTGCCGGTCGGGGTAGCCGACGGACAGGCGCATGAGGAAGCGGTCGAGCTGCGACTCGGGCAGCGGGAATGTGCCCTGGTGCTCGAGCGGGTTCTGGGTGGCGACCACCATGAACGGGCGGGGGAGCGGATAGGTCGTCCCGTCGACGGTGACCTGCTCCTCTGCCATCGCCTCGAGCAGCGCGGACTGCGTCTTGGGCGACGCCCGGTTGATCTCGTCGCTGAGCACCAGGTTGTGGAACACCGGACCGGCCCGGAACTCGAACGCGCCGTTGCGCTGGTTCCACACCGACGAGCCCAGCACGTCGGAGGGCAGCAGGTCGGGGGTGAACTGCACACGGCCGAACCGGCCGTCGACCGAACGGGCGAGCGCCTTGGCGATCGTGGTCTTGCCCACGCCGGGGACGTCCTCGATCAGCAGGTGGCCACCGGCGACCAGGCAGGTCACCGTGAGACGGATCACGTCCGCCTTGCCGTGGACGGCGCCGGCGATGTTGGCGCAGATGGCGTCGAACATGCCGGAGAAGGAACGGCCCGGACCGGGCTCACCGGGGCCTGGCTGGGTCGTCGTCGGTCCCGTGGTGGTCATCGGACGCAGCGTCCTCCCGTGCCGCTCCGATGGCGGCGGTCGTCGGCGGGCGCACGGCCGTGTCGGGCGGGCACCGTCGTGGTCGGGTCAGTCTGCCACCGGCCGCCGTCGCCGGGCGGGCAGCCGGAGCGGGTGCGGCGGTCGGGTACCGTCGGCACCATGGCCGCGGTGCTCGCCCTCGACATCGGTGGGACCAAGCTCGCCGCGGCCGTGGTCGGCGAGGACGGCGGCGTGGTCACTCAGGACCGCCGGCCCACGGCCGGCGTCGACGGCGACGCCCTGTTCTCCGAGGTGACCGCCCTGCTCGACGGCGTGCTCGTCGGTGCGGCCGCCGCAGGTGTCGACCGGGACGCGCTCGTGGCCCTGGGCGTGGGGTGCGGTGGACCGATGACCGCCGGCGGCGAGCGGGTGTCGCCGCTCAACATCCCGCAGTGGCGCGACTTCCCGATCCGCAGCCGGCTCGCCGAGTGGTCGGGCCTGCCCACGGCGGTGGACAACGACGCCAAGGCGCTGGCGCTCGGCGAGGGCTGGGTCGGCGCGGCGAAGGGCGTCCGCAACTACCTGGCAATGGTCGTGTCCACGGGCGTCGGTGGCGGGATCGTGCTCGACGGCCGGTTGCTCGACGGCGCGGACGGCAACGCGGGTCACATCGGCCACGTGATCGTGGATCCGCTCGGGCGACCGTGCGTGTGCGGGGCCCGTGGCTGCCTCGAGGCGCACGTGTCGGGCACCGGCATCGCGGCGGCCACCGGCCGGCCCGCTGCCGAGGCCACGGTGGAGGAGCGCGTCGTGGCCGGTCGGCTCGTCGGCCGTGCGGTGGCGTCGGTGTGCAACCTCCTCGACCTGCGGCTGGCGGTCGTCGCAGGTTCCGTCGCCCTCGGCTACGGCGACGTCTTCTTCGACGCGGCGAACGCGGAGCTCGGCCGCAGCGCGTGCCTCGACCACTCCCGCGGGGCCCGCATCGTCCCGTCGGGGTCGGGTCCCGAGGGTCCGATCGTCGGCGCCGCGGCGGTGGGGTTCCGCGCCGCGGGTCACGAC
>JAEXGP010000420.1 GCA_023450775.1 Actinomycetes bacterium
CGCCTCGGCCACCGCCCGGCCGATGCCGTGCGTGGAGCCGACGACGATCACGCGCCGCCCCTCGAGCAGGCCGGCGTCGGAGGAGGTGGTTCCCATGGAGCCACAGCATGCCCCGGCGCAGGGCGAGCGATGGATGTCACGCGCGGTGCCGCTCGGATCCTGCCGAAGAGAGGTGCATGATCTCCGGGGGCCGTTCTGCCCCGGACCGAGGAGAGACCGTGCACCGAACCCAGCACTTCCATCGCCGCCGCGTCACCGCGGCGGCCGCACTCGTCCTGGCGGCGTCGCTGCTCGTGGCTGCCTGCGGTGGCGGCTCCGACGAATCCGGCGGCGGCGGATCCGGCGGCGACGACCCCGGCACGCCGGTGGCCGGTGGCACCGTCACCTACGGCGTCGAGGCCGAGACCGCGGGCGGTTGGTGCCTGCCCGAGGCGCAGCTCGCGATCTCCGGCATCCAGGTGGCCCGCGCCATCTACGACACGCTGACCGCCCCCGACGCGGACGCCGTCTACCAGCCGTACCTGGCCAAGTCCGTCACGCCCAACGCGGACTTCACCGAGTGGACGATCACGCTGCGCGACGGCATCACGTTCCACGACGGCTCCGCGCTCGACGCCACCGTGGTCAAGAACAACATCGATGCCTGGCGGGGCGAGTACCCGGGCCGCTCCCCGCTGCTGTTCGCCTTCGTCTACGAGCCGGTCTCGGACGTCGCGGTCGTCGACCCGATGACGGTCAAGGTCACCACGTCCACCCCGTGGCCGGCGTTCCCCGCGTACCTGTTCAACGACGGGCGCTCCGGCATCATGGCCCAGGCCCAGCTCGACGACGCCGCGACGTGCGACCGCAACCTGATCGGCACCGGACCGTTCGAGCTCGAGGAGTGGAAGCAGAACGACCACCTCACGGCGAAGAAGAACCCCGACTACTGGCAGAAGGACGCGGACGGCAACCAGCTGCCGTACCTCGACTCGATCGAGTTCCGGCCCATGCCCGACGCCACCGCCCGCGTGAACGCCCTGCTGGCCGGTGAGCTGAACGCGCTGCACGAGTCCGCGGCCGAGGAGATCGACACGCTCCGCACCGAGGAGGAGCAGGGCAAGCTCGACCTGACCGCGACCACCGACTACACCGAGGTCACCTACGAGCTGTTCAACACCTCGAAGCCGCCGTTCGACAACATCAACGCACGGCTGGCGGTGGTCCACGCGATCAACCGCGAGCAGCTCAATGCCGTGCGCAACCTCGACCTTTTCAAGGTCGCCTCCGGTCCGTTCGCCCCCGGCGAGATCGGCTACCTGGAGGACACCGGGTTCCCCGACTACGACGTCGACAAGGCCAAGGACTACGTCGCCAAGTACGAGGCCGAGACCGGCCGGTCGCTCGAGTTCACGCTCGTCGGCACGCCCGATCCCGGCACGGTGAAGCTGCTGCAGTTCCTGCAGGAGCAGCTGAAGAACGCCGGCATCACCGCCAACATCCGCAACGTCGAGCAGGCCGTGCTGATCAACACGGCGCTGGGCGACGACTGGAACATGATCGACTGGCGGAACCACCCCGGCGGCAACCCCGACGGCCAGTACATCTGGTGGAAGGGCGGCTCGCCGGTGAACTTCGGCAAGTTCACCGACGCCGAGATGGACCGCCTGCTCGACGCCGGCCGCGCCGAGCCCGACAAGGAGAAGGCGGCCGGCATCTACCAGGACATCAACAAGCGCTTCGCCAGCCAGGCCTACAACCTCTGGCTCAACTGGGTGGAGTGGAACGTGGCCACGGCGACCGACGTGCACGGCGTCTACGGGCCCGACCTGCCCGACGGCGGCAAGCCGTTCCCGGGCCTGGCCACCGGCCATCCCGTCCTGGGCCTCTGGGTCGAGCAGTAGCCCTCCGGAGCCACCCGCAGCACCGACCGGGCACGCCGGTGCTGCGGGTGGCAGCGTGGAGGCCATGGCCGACCTCGCAGCACGCGCGACACAGCTCCTGGACCTCCACCACTCGGGGCGGACGCTCGTCCTGCCCACCGTCTGGGACGCCTGGTCGGCCCGGGCCGTGGTGGACGCCGGCTTCCCGGCCCTGACGATCGGCAGCCACCCGCTCGCCGACTCCCGGGGCCAGTCCGACAACGAGGGGATGTCGCTCGCCGACGCGCTCGACGGCATCGCCCGGGTGACCGGCGCGGTCGACGTGCCGGTCAGCGCGGACGTGGAGTCCGGCTACGACACCGAGCCCGCCGAGCTGGTGGAGCGCGTGCTCGGCGCCGGCGCCGTGGGCATCAACGTGGAGGACACCGTCCACAGCGAGGGACGCATGCGGTCCCGTCAGGAGCACGCCGACTACATCGGCGCCCTCCGAGCGGCGGCCGACGACGCGGGTGTCGACCTGGTGATCAACGCCCGCACCGACGCCTTCCTGGGCAAGGCCGAGACGTTCGACGACCCGCTGGCCGAGGCGATCGCGCGGCTGCAGCTGTGCGAGGCCGCCGGCTCCCGGTGCTCGTACCCGGTGGGCGCCCGCGACGCCGACACGGTCCGCACGCTGCTCGCGGAGCTGTCGGGTCCCGTCAACGTGATCGCCCACCCGGTGGACGGCTCGGCGGCCGGCTCCCTCGACGACCTCCGGGCCCTGGGCGTGCACCGCGTCTCCATGGGACCGTTCCTGCAGCGGGCCCTCACCCAGGGCCTGCAGGACCTGGTCACCCCCTGGCGCTGAGCGGAGGACACCGATGGCACGGACGATCGCCACCAACACGACCGTCGGGCGCGACGAGCTGCTCGAGTTCCTGCGGCCGCGCCACCACGTGGTGCTCACCACCACCCGGCGCGACGGCTCGCCCCAGTCGTCCCCCATCACCGCCGGGGTGGATGCGGAGGGCCGGCTGACCGTCGCCAGCTACCCCGAGCGGGCGAAGGTGCGCAACCTCCGGCGGGACCCGTCGTGCTCCGCGCTCGTGCTGTCCGACGAGTGGAACGGTCCATGGGTGCAGGTGTGGGGGCGGGGCGAGGTCGTCGACCTGCCCGAGGCGGTGGAGCCGCTGGTCGAGTACTTCCGCTCGATCTCGGGCGAGCAT
>JAEXGP010000032.1 GCA_023450775.1 Actinomycetes bacterium
GCCCAGACCGGCCATGACGCCGCAGCCGAGCAGACCGGCCACCTCGGGTTCGGCAGCCGGATCGACCTTGGTGCACTGGCCGGCGGCCACGAGGGTCTTCTCGGCGAACGCGCCGATGCCGAGGGCCGGGCTCAGCTCGGTGCCGTCGGCGAGCGTCATCTTCTGCGTGGCGTTGTGCGTGGCGAAGCAGTACCAGGGCGTGCCCTTGCGGCAGGCCCGGCACTCGCCGCACACGGCGCGCCAGTTCAGGACCACGAAGTCACCGGGCTCGACGTTGGACACGCCGTCGCCCACCGCCTCGACGATGCCCGCCGCCTCGTGACCGAGGAGGAACGGGAACTCGTCGTTGATGCCGCCCTCGCGGTAGTGCAGATCGGTGTGGCAGACACCGCAGGCCTGGACGCGGACCAGCGCCTCGCCGGGTCCCGGGTCGGGGACGATGATCGTCTCGATCGTGACCGGCTCGCCGACGGCCTTCGCCACCACGCCGCGGACCTCGTGTGCCATCCCTGCCACCCCCTGGTGTCGTGTTGCCGCCCACGGGCGGCGCGCCCCCGAGGCGCCGACGGACATCCCACCACAGTTCCCGGCGCGACGGCGCCGCCCCCGATGGTGTCGCCTCCGACGCGGGAGTTCCGACGCCGGCGTCAGCGCGTCGGCCTCAGCGCGCCGGCAGCACCTGCAACGTGGCGAGCCCGGACGAGCGCACCTCGCCGGGGAGCGCGTCCAGTCCCTGCGGCGATGCCTTGAGCTGCGCGTCCAGGAACGACACGACCGCCCGGTCCAGCTCCGCACCGCGAGGCGGGGTGAACACGTCGCTGTGCCCACCGTCGGGGAACGTCAGGAACCAGGTCGGGCCGTGGAACGCCGCCACCGCCTGCTCCGCCACCCGGTAGGCAACGGTGCGGTCGCCGGTGCCGTGCACGACGAGGGCGGGCAACGGCGGCATCCGATCGATCGTGCTCCCGCCGGCCTCGGTGGGAAGCAGGCCGGCGATGTCGACGATCGCCCGAGGGCCGATCGAGGCCGTTCGGGGGTCGTAGGCGGCGGCGACGGTGGTGCCCCCACCCATCGAGTGCCCGGCGAGCGCCACGCAGTCGCGACGGACGAGCCCGTCGAGCGGGTCACCGGCCGTCGCCGATGCGGCGCGGATCTCCTCGAGGACGAACGCGACGTCGCCCGGCTGGTTGAGCAGGTCGGACGCGTCGGGTGCCCGACTGCTCAGCGGGAACGTCGGGGCGACCACGACGTAGCCGGCGCTCGCCCAGCGGGCCAACGTGTCGTTGCGCTCGGTCCCGGCGGACCCCATGCCGTGGGACCACATGACGACCGGGAACGGGCCGTCGGCCGACGGCGCGGCGTCGGGCGCTCCGGTGCCGCCGTCACCGGCCGGGGCGGCGGCCGGGTAGAGGACGACGTACGGCAGGGTGCGGTCGGGAGCCGCCCGCTCCGCCCACTCGAATCGTGGCGTGGTGGGACGGGACCCGTCCACGGCGACCCGTTCGGACCGCCCGACCGCGTAGGTCCCGATCGGGCGGGCGCCGCCCTCCGCGCACCCGGCGACGTCGGCGGGTACGGCTCCGGTCGTCGAGGGCTCGACGGTCGAGCTGTCGGGCTCGGTCGAGGCGGAGCGGTCCGACGGACGGGTCGGCGCGCTCGACGCGTCATCGGTCGCCGCGCACCCGGCGACCAGGACGACCGAGCAGACCAGCAACGCGACGACCCGGCGCACGCCGGGAGTCTCGCGCTCCGGGCGTGCGCCGGGTCGGTCCGGCGATCAGGTCGGTTCAGTCGGATCAGGTGTAGGTCGTGACCCGCCGGCGCCCCGACACCCAGGGCAGGAGGCCGAGCACGAACACCACCGCGCCGAGCACCACGAACATGAGGGCGGAGTCACGGTCGACCGAGACCCCCTCGACCTCGCTCGAGACGATCATGGCGCCGATGCCCACGAGCACGGTCAGGAGGCCGAGCACTGCGGTCGTGCCACGATCCTGGTCGGCGAGCGACGCGGCCATGATGCCGCCGCCGAGCAGGATGGCGGCCACCGCGGCAGCCGGGCTGAAGCCGAACCCGGCGACCTCGCCGGAGGTGTCCAGGAAGCCGGCGCCGAAGTCCACGCGGAACACGGCGATCAGGCCCATCACGAACAGGATGCCGCCGCCTGCGGCGGCCAGGAACTGGAAGATCCTCAGGCCTTGGCCGGTGTGGGTCTCACGGGTGTCCACCTGCGCAGCGGGCTGCTGCCAGTGGCCGGTCGGTTGCTGCTGGTACGTCATGGGTCTCCTCCACGTCGAGGTGACCGATGCGGTACCCACGCCGATCGGCGATCAAACCGCCACGCGCTCGGCCGGGGAGGACGACCTACTCCTGGACGAGCTCGATCAGCGTGCCGTAGGAGCCCTTCGGGTGGATGAACGCCACCGTCGTGCCCCGGGAACCGGGCCGGGGAGCCTTGTCGATCGGCGTGGCGCCGGCGGCCACCATGGCGTCGAGGGCGGCCTGCACGTCGTCCACACGGTAGCCCACGTGGTGCAGGCCCTCGCCGCGCTTCTCGATCGCCTTGGCGATCGGCGAGTCCTCACGGGTGGCGGCGGTCAGCTGGA
Source organism: Actinomycetes bacterium (assembly GCA_023450775.1). Lineage (GTDB taxonomy): Bacteria > Actinomycetota > Acidimicrobiia > Acidimicrobiales > Microtrichaceae > Dermatobacter. The sequence continues at coordinate 2,607 of JAEXGP010000032.1, forward strand.
TGTAGCTGTCGGCCACCTTGATGAGGGCTTCCTCGACGCCGTCGGAGTCGACGACCTCGCGGTGGGCGACCGTCGCCCCGAAGGCCTGCTGGTAGTAGTCCACCGCCGCGTCGAGGTCGCGCACCGCGATCGCGATGTGGTCGATCTCGGTCAGCAGACCGGACGTGGCGTCGGGGTTCTCGCTCATCTCGTCGTCTCCTCGTGGTGGCGGTGTGTCGGCGGTCAGAGCTCGCCGCGTGCGTGGCGCTGGTACAGGGTGATCTTGTCCTCGCCGATGGCCTCGCGCTTGGCGGCGTCGGTGATGCCCAGGCCCGGCTCGGGCGACAGGCACAGGACGCCGATCTTGCCCTCGCCCTCGTTGTGGTGGACCTTGAGCGCGGCATCGCCGACCTGCTCCAGCGGGAAGACCTCGCTCATCACCGGGTGGATACGGCCCTGGTCGATGAGGCGGTTCATCTCCCACGCCTCCTGGTAGTTCGCGAAGTGCGAGCTGATGATGCTCTTGAGCTTCATCCAGAGGTGGCGGTTGTCGTACTCGATCATGTAGCCGGAGGTGGCGGCGCAGGTCACGACCTTGCCGCCCCGCTTGGTGATGAACACCGAGGCGCCCATGGTCGAGCGGCCCGGGTGCTCGAAGACGATGTCGGGGTCCTCGCCGACGAGCTCGCGCACCTTCTTGCCCAGACGGCGCCACTCGGACTCGTCCTGCGTGTGCTCGTCCTTCCAGAAGTTGTAGCCCTCGGCCTTGCGGTCGATGACCGCGTCGCAGCCCATCGCCTTGAGCAGCTTCACGCGGGACTCGGACGAGACCACGCCGATCGGGGTGCCGCCGCCGTTGAGCACGAGCTGCGTGGCGTAGGCGCCGATGCCGCCCGTGGCACCCCAGATGAACACGTTGTCGCCCTGCTTCATGCGGGCGGCGTGCTCGCCGACGAGCATGCGGTAGCTGGTCGAGGCGCACAGCGCGTTGACCGCCGCCTCCTCCCAGCTGAGGTGCGTGGGCTTGGGCATGAGCTGGTTGGCCTTGACGATCGACAGATCGGCCAGACCGCCGTAGTTGGTCTCGAAGCCCCAGATGCGCTGGTTGGCCGCGAGCATCGAGTCGTTGTGGGCCGACGGGTCCTGGTCGTCCACGTAGTTGCAGTGGATGGTCACCCGGTCACCCGGCTTCCAGTTGCGCACGGCGGAGCCGACCCGGAGCACGACGCCCGACGCGTCGGAGCCGACGATGTGGAAGTCCTGCGCGTGGCGGGCGCCCCACACGGACTCCTTGCCGAGCCGGTCGAGGAACCCGAAGGTGGGCAGCGGCTCGAAGATCGACGTCCAGACCGTGTTGAAGTTGATGGCGCTGGCCATCACGGCCACGACGGCCTCGTCGGGCGCCAGCTCGGGGAGCGGCAGCTCGCTCACGTGGAGGCTCTTGCGCGGGTCCTTGTCCCACGAGTCGACGCCCTCCCACATGTCCACTTCGGAGCGCAGCACGTGGGCCGCGCGGGTGGACTCGGGGATCGCGAGGTTGGCGATGTCGTCACCGGACGCGTCGGACTGGATGGCCTCGAGGATCTCCTGCATGGCCGCGCAAGTTACCCGGCGGTCACCGGCGGCGCCCATCGAAGTCGTGGCCCTCCTGGGGAGGGTTGCGAGCCGCTCACCCGCTGCGGCCCGCGTCGATCAGCAGGCGAGGGCGAGCGGGGCCGGCGTCGCCGCCGCGCCGGCCGACGGATCGGCGAGGACCTGGATGGCGAGCTGCGCCGTCTGCGGCGTGCCGTTCGCACCGGTGCCCGAGACGACGATCGTGTGGCGCCCCACCGGTGCGCTCGCCGGGATGGTCACGGACGCGAGCACGGTGCCGTCCGACCCGGCGACGAAGGTGCCGAGCTCGATCGGCGACGAGTACATGACGACCGTGACCGTGGAACCCGGCTGCCAGCCCGGTGACGTCAGCGGCACCGTGGATCCCGTGGTGACGGTCGTGACCGGTGCGCCGGCCGGCCCGAGCGTCACCTGCGGCGCGGACAGCGCGGTCGTGGTCGTCGTGATCGATGTGGTGCTGGTCGTGGTCGACGTCGTGGTCGTCGTGCTGCTCGTGGGAGGCGGGCCGACCGTCCACGAGAGCGTGACCGACCCGTTGCCGGTGTTCTCGCCCGAGGTGATCGTGACGTCGGTGGCGTCCGGAATCACGTAGGAGGACCCGCCGCCACCCCCGCCGCCGTCGTAGCCACCACCGCCGCCGAACCAGCCGCCGCCACCACCACCGCCGTTGTTGGTGGCGTCCTCGAGGCCGTCGGCGCCGTCACCGCCGTAGTAGTAGGAGCCGTTCTGCTCGGGACCGCCGCCACCGCCGATGCCGCCGGC
>JAEXGP010000321.1 GCA_023450775.1 Actinomycetes bacterium
CCGTCGATCTCGGTGCGGAACTGCGGGAACGAGTTGAGCTGCGCCTCGGCGCGTCGCCAGTCGTAGCCGGAGGCCCAGTGGAGGGCGAGGGACTGGGCGAATCGGAGGGGCACGCCCTGGTTCCACGGTTCGTCGGTGCCTGCCACCGTCTCCTGCTCCGGCCACCGCGCGTGGCGGATCCGGTTGGCCAGGTCGTCCAGCTGCTCCTGCGGGACGTCGATGGTGAAGGGCAGGATCTCGTCGGTCACGGGCGCGAACGGTAGATCGTCCGGTTGGCCGGGGTGGGCGCGATCGTGTCGGTGGCAGCTGCCAAGCTCTGGCCGTGAACGCTTCGCCCGGCGTCGTCGAGGTGCTGGACGACCTGCTGTCGGCCGACACCGTCGCGACCGTCGACCCCGAGGAGCTCGCCGAGGCGCGCGCCGACCTCGAGGCCGCCGCGGCCCGGGCAGCCGCGCTGGTGGACGGACACGGTGCGGAGGGCGTGCTCCCGCTGCGCCTGCCGAAGGGCAGGGTCGTGTCGTTGTCGGAGTGCGAGCGCTGCGCGCTGGGGAGCAGCCGGACGATCGACGGGAACGACGACCCGCTGTCCACTCGTCAGCTGCTGGGACGCGCGCTCGACGTCTACGTGGAGCACGAGGTCGTGGAGGGCCCGATCGCCGATCCGCGCGAGGACCTGCTGTCGTGGCTCGCGGCCCGCGGCGAGCTCGACGTACGCGACCAGGGCGGCGCCGCCGCCGACGAGCTGCAGCTCGCGCCGCTCGCGACCGCGGCGCGGGCGTGGGCGGGGCTCGACGCCGGCTGGTGGCCCCGCACGCAGGCATCGGCCGCGGTGCACCTGGCCGGCGGGGCGGTCCGCTGCGAGGGCCGAACCGACGTGGAGCTCGGCGGGCCGTTGTCCGGCCGGCCGTCGATCGTGGTCGAGGTGAAGCTCGGCCGCCCGCACCACGGCCACCTGGCCGAAGCCACGCACTACGCGCTGCTGGTCGCCCTGCGCGACGGCGCGGCGCCGGCGGCCGTCGCCCGCTGGTACCCGGGCGGCTCCCTCGCGGCCATGGACGTCACCGCCGACGTGCTGCACTCGGCGGCCCGCCGGTTGTGCGACGCGATCGGCGCCTGGGCAGAGCTGCAGGTCGGCCGCACGCCGGTCGAGCGTGCCGGGCCGTCGTGCGCCTGGTGCCCCGACGCCGACCGCTGCCCCAGCTTCCAGGACCGTCCCGACCCGTTCGGCGAGGACGGCCCGTGACCGACGCCGATCGTGCAGAGCTCGCGGCGGCGGCCCGCGACGACCTGGTCCGCCGGCTGGACGACCTGCTCGGCGAACGACTGCGGCTCGAGCAGAAGCGGCCCCGCGACGGCGCGGGCTGGGTGGACGTGTCCGGCCACGACCTGGCCGCGGTGTGCCCGTCGCGGTGGTCGGTGGCGTTCGACGACTTCGTGGTGACCGCACCCACGGTCGCCGGCGCGGTCGGCCGTGCCGCGCTCCGTGAGCGGCGCGACGGCGAGTCGGCCGGGGCAGCGGTGGACCGGGTGCTCAGGTCGGTCGACGACCTGGACCGCGACGCCGCGTGGTTCGCCTACTGGTACGAGCAGGAGCTCGACCGGTCGGGACGGGCGGCCGTGCGCGCCGCCGCGACCACCTGGGCGGCGGGGGCGCTGGCCGCGGTCGGCGGACGACCGCTGTCGTGGGCCACGCGCCGTCAGCTGTTCGACGTCCCCGAGCGGATGGTCCGGCTGCGGGCAGGGTGGGACGCGGCCGACGGCGTGGCGCGACCCGACGTGCTCGTCGTCATGTCGGGCCGGGCGCCGACCGATCCGGCGCTCGAGCTCCTTGCCGGGTTCAACGCGCTCGTCGACGGGCTGCTCCGCCGCCAGGTGCCGCTGCGGGTCCGGGTCGGATCGGCCGCCACGGCGTCGACCGTGGCCTTCCCGGTGACGGCGGACCTGCTGGCGCGGACCGTCGAACGCGTGGTGCAGCTGGTGGCGTGGCGCGTGGACGCGGACTCGGCACCCACGGTCCCGGGCCGGTGGTGCCGGGACTGCCACCTGCTCGACGTCTGCCCCGACGCTGCCGGCTCACCCGGTTCCTGACGCCACCCGGATCCTGACGCCACAGGCTGGGCGCCGCGACGGAGAACCGACACGAGAACCCCGGCGCGGCCGGGGCGCCGCTCAGGCCGCGGGTTCGACGGCGGCCGCGGCGGTGCAGGTGGCGGCCGTGGTGTTGACCGGGTTGCAGCGGGCCTGGACCCGGGTGGGGAAGGCGACCGTGTAGCCGGTCCCGAACTGCGGTTCGCCGTTGGGGAAGTCGCTGTGGACCATCTGCGCACCCGACGCCAGTGCCGCAGCACGGTCGACGCCCGGGTTGACGACGTCGGCGTCGGCGCGTGTCCTCACCAGGAAGCCCTGCTGCACCAGGTCGGCGATCTCGGTGCCGTCGCCCGGGTCGTTCACCTTCAGCACTGCGGCGTCGTCACGGTCGAAGCCGTCGCTGGTGAACAGGACCCGACCCTGCAGCGACGGGTGCCCGGTGAGGTACCGCGTGGCGAGCGTGCCGCCGTTGTCCAGGAAGAGCAGGAACCGGCCGCGGCTGTCGGCGACCGTCGGCCA
>JAEXGP010000092.1 GCA_023450775.1 Actinomycetes bacterium
GCTGGGTGGGCAGCACGTTGGGACGGGGCGTGGGCGCCAGGTGCGGCGGGACCGGCGGCGGCACCGGGGCCGGGGTGCCACCCATGGGCGGCGTCGGCTGGGCCGGCGGCGGCGTGGGGGCCGGCAGATCCGGCTCCGTGCCGTTGGCGACGCGGATCAGGCGGTTGACCTCGCTGCCGGAGATGGTCTCCTGCTCGAGGAGCACCTTGGTGATCAGGTCGAGCGCCGTGCGGTTCCGGGTGAGCAGGTCCCGGCACCGGTCCTCGCCCTGGCGGAGCAGCCGCTCCACCTCGGCGTCGATCGCCCGGGCCGTGTCCTCGGAGTACTCGCGCTGGTGGCCGAAGTCGTCGCCCAGGAACACCGGACCGGACGTGCCCCAGGCACGGGGGCCGATCTCGTCGCTCATGCCGAACTCGGTGACCATCTTGCGGGCCCGCTCGGTGGACACCTGCAGGTCGTTGGCGGCGCCGGTCGAGCGGTGGTCGAACACCAGCTCCTCGGCGACGCGGCCGCCCATCGCGACGATGATCGACTCCTCCAGGAACTCCTGGCTGTAGGAGTGCTTCTCCTCCTCGGGGAGCTGCTGGGTGACGCCCAGCGCCATGCCGCGGGGGAGGATCGTGACCTTGTGGACCGGGTCCGCGTTGGGGAGCAGCGCGGCGCACAGCGCGTGGCCGGCCTCGTGGTAGGCGGTGATCTCCTTCTCGCGGTCCGACAGCACCATGGACTCGCGACGCTGGCCCATGAGCACGCGGTCGCGGGCGTCCTCGAAGTCGTGCATCTCGACGACCTTGGAGCCGCGGCGCACCGCGGTCAGGGCGGACTCGTTGACCAGGTTGGCCAGGTCCGCACCGGACATGCCGGGCGTGCCGCGGGCGACCAGGTCCAGGTCCACGTCGGGGGCGAGCTTCTTGTGCCGCACGTGCACGGCGAGGATCGCCTTGCGGTCGTCGAGCTCGGGGAGCGGGACGACGACCTGGCGGTCGAAGCGACCCGGCCGCAGCAGCGCCGGGTCGAGGATGTCGGGACGGTTGGTGGCGGCGATCATGACGACGCCGTCGGTGCCCTCGAAGCCGTCCATCTCGGACAGCATCTGGTTGAGCGTCTGCTCGCGCTCGTCGTGGCCGCCGCCGAGGCCGGCGCCGCGCTTGCGGCCGACCGAGTCGATCTCGTCGATGAAGATGATCGCCCGGCCGTGCTTGCGGGCGGACTCGAACAGGTCCCGCACGCGGCTGGCCCCGACGCCGACGAACATCTCCATGAAGTCCGAGCCGGACACCGACAGGAACGGCACGCCGGCCTCGCCGGCGACCGCCCGGGCGATCAGGGTCTTGCCGGTGCCGGGGGGACCGACGAGCAGCACGCCCTTGGGGATCTTGGCGCCGATCTCGAGGAACCGCTCGGGCTCCTTCAGGAAGTCGACGACCTCCCGGATCTCGGTCTTGACGCCCTCGTAGCCGGCGACGTCGGTGAACAGCGTGGCCGGACGCTCGGTGGTGTAGGTCTTGGCGCGGGAGCGCCCGATCGACATGATCCCGCTCATCTGGCCCTGGGCCCGCCGGTTCATCCAGATGAAGAACCCGACGATCAGGCCCAGCGGCAGCAGCAAGGGCAGCATCTGGACGAAGAGGTTGGGCGTCGGCGTGGCGAAGTCCACCTTCACGCCCTGGTCCTCCATGGTGTGGAGCAGCTCGGGCGTGGGCTCGGAGGGGCCGGTGGTGACGAAGTCCTCGCCGGACTTCAGCGTGCCGGTGATCGACTGGTCCACGTTGTTCCAGGTGACGGTCTCGACCTTGCCGTCCTCGACCTTGGTGGTGAACTCGGAGAACGCGATCTGCTGCTGCTGCGCGGAGTTGAGCGACAGGGCGCTCACGACGGTCAGTCCGACGATGGCGACGAGCACCCAGAGGAGCCAGGAGGGCAGGCCACCGGTTCTGGCCTTGCCGGGCGGCTGCGGGTTCTCGTTCTGCTCGGGAGGCATCGCCCCAGCCTAGGAGGCATCGGGCAGGATCGACATGGCAGTCCTGAGAACCGTCAGACCTGACGGCGGGGTCCGGGGACGACGAGCTCGGGGTTCCTGAAGGGCCTCGGGGTTCCTGAACGGACAGCGAGGCGGATCGCGCAGGGTCCCCGGTCCGCGGCCTGCCCGCCGGTACGGTGCCGGGCGTGAGCAGGAGCTGCGCCCGACCCGGATGCGGCCGCCCCGCGGTCGCCACGCTGTCCTACGCCTACGCGGACGGGGTGGTGTGGCTCGAGGACCTGGCGACCGAGGACCACCCGATGGTCCACGACCTGTGCTCGGCGCACGCGGACGGTGTCCGCGTCCCGCGGGGCTGGGAGCTGCGCGACGAGCGCAACGGCGTCGCGGTCCCGCAGCACTCGCAGCTCGACCTCATCGGCGCCTGAGCCGCGCCCGCCCCGGCTGCGGCAAGGCGGCAGACGGCAGGCGCCGGCAGGCGGCGCACCGGCGCCCGCTCGATCCTGTGCGAACCTGTCGGCCGTGAGCGTCCCCGCAGCACCCGACGCACCGGCCGCGTCCCGGGCCTGGATGCGTCCGGCCGAGCAGCGGTGGGGTCTGGGCGAGGTCGCGCTCGGCTTCCTCCTCGCCCAGGCGCTGGCCGTCGTCGCCACCGCGATCGCCATGGGCGCGGCGGGCTGGACCGAGAGCGCCGACATCCCGCTGTGGGCCGGGGCGCTGCTGCAGATCCCGCTCTGGGCGGGCTACCTGGGCGCCGTGTTCCTGGCCGGCACCAAGGGAGGTGGCGTCGTCCGCGACTTCGGCCTGACGGTCGGACGCTGGGACGCGCCGTTGGGTCTGGTGCTCGGCGTGCTGGTCCAGCTCGTCGTGCTGCCGCTCGTCTACCTGCCGATCCTGCAGCTCACCGGCTACACCGACGACGACCTGTCCGCGCCGGCCCGGGCCCTGTCGGACAAGGCGAGCGGCCCGATCGGCTGGATCCTGCTGACCCTGATCGTGGTCGTGGGGGCCCCGATCGTGGAGGAGCTGTTCTTCCGGGGACTGCTGCTGCGTTCGCTGCAGAAGTGGGGGATGTCGGACTGGGCGTCGATCGTGCTGTGCGCCGCGCTGTTCGGCGCGGTCCACTTCCAGCTGCTGCAGTTCGCCGGCCTGTTCGTGATCGGCCTGGTGCTGTCGTACATGGCGGTGCGCACCGGCCGGTTGGGCCTGTCGATCTTCACGCACATGGGCTTCAACGCCACCAGCGTCGTCCTGCTGTACCTCACGAGCTGACCGACGACCCACCGGGCAGCAGCGCCGTCGCGTCGCTGAGCAGCGTTCGGTCCCGCGGCGGTCCCGCCGCATCGCGTTGGGCCCCGGGACCCCTTCTCATGGGCCGTTCGACTCATTCGGGTCCGGAGCGCTCACGACCGGAACGGTTACTGCCGACGGAGAGTGGTCGCCCGGACCACGTCCGGTGACACGGACCGGCACCGCCGGCCCGCGAGCTGGGAGGAAACCATGTCGAGCTGCCAGGTGTGCAGGAACGAGCTCGTCGAGATCGGGTTGACCATCGACGGTTCTCGTCTGGTGATGAGGTCGTGCTCGAACTGCGACGCCCGGAGCTGGCACCGCGACGGGGAGCACATCGAGCTGGACGGCGTGCTGACCGACCTGAGCTCCGTGCCGACCCGCTACCGCCGTTCGCTCTCCTCCTGACGCTCGCGTCCCGACGCCCCGGTCCTCCGGTGGCGTCCTGACGCGACGCCGCAGCTGAACGTCCGCACGGCGTGGCGCGCCCGAACGCCGTCGTGACCCGCCGCGGGGGTGGCGATCTGCCACGATGAGGCCCGCATGGATCTGAGCCCACCGCCGAGCTCCGACGCGCCCTCGGATGGGCCGGGCGGGGATCCCGACCGTTCCGAGCGCCCCGACGCGGACGGCACCGTCACCGAGGTCGCGCCCGTGGGCGTGGCCGACGATGCCGGCGTCGACCCCGACGTCGAAACCGATGCCGGCGTCGACCCCGACGTCGATGCCGATCAGCCCGCCGCGGTCGGGTTCGTGCTCGAGGGCACGGTCCCACCCGGCGAGCGGGACCCCGGCGAACCGCTGGTCGAGGTCGACGACCTCGACCACACCGGCCGCAGCTGGGCCGAGCTCGTCTCGTGGGTGGTCGTCGGGCTGACCTGTCTCTTCATCTTCGTGTCGCTGAGTCCGGGCGGGATCTTCAGCACGAACACGCCGACCGGCGGCGACATGGGCGCCCACGTGTGGGGTCCGGCCTATCTGCGCGACGAGCTCCTGCCGCACCTCCGGCTCACGGGGTGGACGCCCGACTGGTACGCCGGATTCCCGGCCTACGTCTTCTACATGGTCATCCCGTCGTTGCTGATCGTGATGATCAACGTCGGCCCGCCGGTGTGGCTGAGCCCGTTCCTGCTGGCGGCCCTCGCGTTCGCCGGCTGGTTCGTGTACCACCGCGTGACGCACCCGGTGCTGCGCACGTTCCTGTGGATCGTGATCGGCGTCCTGGCGATCCTCAGCGTGCCGGTGCCCTACGAGATCGCCTTCAAGCTGGTCACGGTCTCCGGGCTGGTCACCCTGCCGATCGCGGCGTACGCGCTGGCGCGGTCGTTCAAGATGCCGTTCCCCGGCCCCGCCCTGGTGGCGGTCGGCGCAGCCGCCTTCCTGTACGAGACCGGTTACACGATCCTCGGCGGGAACGTCACCTCGACGATGGCGGGCGAGTTCGCGTTCTCGATCTCGCTGACGTTGTGCGTGCTCTACCTGGCCGTCCTGGTCCGGGGCGTCCGGACCGGCCGGGACATGGCGCTCGCCGCCACGCTGTTCGGACTCGTCGTCCTCTGCCACATCATCCCGGCCATGTTCGCCGCGGTGGCGACCGTGATCTTCCTGCTCACCCGGCGCGAGGACCGGATCCCGTGGTGGGACTCGTTCCCGGTGGCCCGGGGCATCGCGGCCGGTCTGGTCGTGGTCACGCTGCTGACGCTGACGTTCCGCCAGGAGTACTTCCCGCTCGTCGTCACCGTCGTCGTGGTCCTGCTGTTCGTCGGGCTCGACCTGCGGGCCCTGACGTTCTCCACGATCTCGCTGCCCGTCGGCGGCCTGCTCGCCTGCTTCTGGTTCGTCCCGTTCTTCCTGAACAGCGCGTTCATGAACGACATGGGCTGGGAGAAGTACACGAAGTACGCCGAGTACCTGTGGCCCCAGCAGGCCCAGTTCGACATGCCGTACCGCAACGTCGTGTTCGCGCTCGCGGCGCTCGGCGTGCTGCTGTCGATCGTGCACCGCCAGCGCATCGGCTGGTACCTGGCCCTCGTGGTGCTCGCCATGGCGTGGACGTTCCGCTACGCCCCGCAGTGGCGTCTCTGGAACGCCCGGATCCTGCCCTTCTACTACCTGGCCATCTACCTGCTCGCGGCGGTCGCGGTGGCGCTCGTGATCCGCTCGATCGCGCTCGTGGTCGCAGAGCTCGCGAGGCGTCGGGAGGAACCGGTCCTCGTCGGCATCATCGGCACCGCGGTCGTGGTCGCGGTGGTCGGCGTCGTGCTGGGCGGCGCGCTGCGGATCCTGCCGGGCGGGGTGGTCACCACCGACGCGAGCGGCGTGACCACGTACAACTGGCTCGGGCTGAAGTGGCACGAGCAGAACGTCTCCGCCGGATGGGCCAAGTACAACTACGAGGGTCTCGAGGGCCGCGACGCGTACCCCGAGTTCCGCGGCGTCGTCGACGCCATGGCCCAGGTCGGCGAGGAGCACGGCTGCGGGCGGGCGATGTGGGAGTACGAGCCCACGCTGTCCCGGTTCGGCACGCCGATGGCGCTCATGCTGCTGCCGTACTTCACCGACGGCTGCATCGGCTCCATGGAGGGCCTCTACTTCGAGGCGTCGTCCACCACGCCGTTCCACTTCCTGAACCAGTCCGAGCTGTCCGCGCAGCCGTCACGGGCGCAGCGCGACATGCCCTACTCGGGTCTCGACATGGAGCTCGGCATCTCGCACCTGCAGATGATGGGCGTCAAGTACTACATGGCGACCTCGGACCAGGCGATCGCCGCGGCACGGGCCGACGACCGCCTCACCGAGCTCCGCACGGTCACGCCGGCGCCCACGTCCGACGGTGCGCAGCACCAGTGGGTCATCTTCGAGGTCGCGGACTCCCAGCTGGTCACGCCGCTGACGTGCGCTCCGGCGGTGCTCGAGGACACCGACGACCACATCGACGGCTGGGTGTACGCCAAGGAGCGTGCGGTGCCGGCGCTCGGCCAGGAGGTCGGCGCCAAGCTGCCCGGCCCGGCCGTCACCTGGTACCAGGACCCCAGCCGCTGGGACGTGCCGCTCGCCACGTCCGGACCGTCCGACTGGCCCCGTGTGTCGCCCACCGACACGAACCCGCCGTGCGAGGAGGTCCCCGAGGTCGAGGTCTCGAACATCCGCTCCGACGGCGACTCGGTGTCGTTCGACGTGTCCGAGCCCGGCACCCCGGTGCTCGTCAAGACGTCGTTCTTCCCCAACTTCACGGCGGACGGCGCCGAGGGTCCCTACCGGGTCAGCCCCAACTTCATGGTCGTGGTGCCCACCGAGCGTCACGTCACCGTGAGCTACGGCACGACCAACATCGACCGGCTCGGATGGCTGCTCACGATCATCGGGCTGGTGCTCGTGGTCCTGCTGGCCCTGTGGGACCAGCGGTCCCGCAGCAGCCGGCTCATCGAGCGGGTCGGGGCCCTGCGGCCGTTCGATGCGCTGTCGTGGGCTCATGGCGCGGATCGCCGTGACCGGGAGCGCGGGATCGAGCGGCGGTACGCCGACGTCGTCGCGGTCGACGGCGAGGTCGACGACGGCGAGGTCGCCGATGACGAGTCGGTCGACGGCGAGCTGGTCGATGGCACGCCGGACGATCTCGCGGATGTCGAGGCAGCCGACGCCGAGGACGGTGACCGCGGGACCGCCGCGCCCGGGCTCGAGTCCGACGACGTCGAGCCGGACGCCGATCCCGACGACGACCCGGACCGGCCGATCCCGCCGGGGTAGTCAGGCGTGAACCTCTTCCGGCGCTTCCTGCTCGTCGGCGCGCTGTCCACGGTCGTCGACGTCGGCCTGTTCCTGGTGCTGCGCCAGGACGCCGGGTGGCCGGTCCCGGTGGCGGACGCCGTCGCGGTCGCCACCGCCACGTTGGTGTCCTGGCTGCTGCACGGGACGGTCACGTTCCCGGGCGACCCCCGGGTCAGGTGGTACCGCCGGCCGGGCCCGTACGTCGTGTCCTCGGTGCTCGCGCTCGGCATCGACGTGGCGGTCGTGACGCTCCTCGACCTGGCGCTCGACCCCCGCCGTGGGTGGGCGCTGCTCGTCATCAAGCTCCCGGCACTGGTGGTGGCGTTCCTGGTCCGCACGGCCAACTACCGCCGGTTCATGTACGACACCGTGCGCGACGACCAGCGCGTGCCCGCCCACCGGCCCCCTCCCGCCGGCCGGTTCCGGCTCAGCGTGGTCATCCCCGCGTACCGGGAGGCCGACCGCATCGGTGACACGATCGACCGGGTGCGCGGCGAGCTCGCGGCAGCGCTCGGCCCGGGTGACCTGGAGATCGTCGTCGTGGACGACGGCTCCGACGACGCCACCGCGGACCGCGCCGAGGCCGCCGGCGCGGACCTGGTGCTGCGCCAGTCGCCCAACCGCGGCAAAGGTGCAGCGGTGCGCGCGGGCATGCTCGCCGCCGGAGGGCGCACGCTGGCGTTCACCGACGCCGACCTCTCGTACCCGCCCGAGCAGCTGCTGGGCGTCCTCGCCGCGATCGAGGACGGGTGGGACGTGGCCGTCGGCAGCCGCCAGCACGAGGGGACGATGACGGTCGTCCGCGCCGGGCGGCTCCGAGAGGTGGGCGGCCGGATCGTCAACGTCTTCACCGGGTTGGTGCTGCTGGGGCGCTACCGGGACACGCAGTGCGGGCTCAAGGCCATGCGCTCCGACGTGGCCCGGCTGGTGTTCTCCCGGACCCGGATCGACGGGTTCGCGTTCGACGTGGAGCTGTTCCACCTGGTCGAGCGGTACCGGCTGACGCTGACCGAGGTGCCCGTGCACGTCGTCAACTCGAGCCGGTCCACGGTCCACGTCGTCCGCGACGCCGCCCGCCTGATGCGGGACCTGTTCCGCGTCAGGGCGTTCGCCCGCCTCGGCGACTACGAGCTCGACGTCGCCGACGGCCTGCCCGCACCCCGCCCGACGTCCTGAGGCGGTCCCGACCGTCCCCCTTCGAGTTCTGTTCCACCTTCCCGACGTCGGAGCGTCGAAAAGGTGGAACGAAACTGCTCGGGGCGGACTCCGGCCGGTCGCGGCCCGGCCACTAGGGTGCGACCCATGTCGGCCCTCGACGCCATCTTCAAGGCCTACGACGTCCGTGGGATCGTCCCCGACCAGCTCGATCCCGAGCTCGCCCGGGCGATCGGGGTGGGCTTCGCCACCTTCGCCCGGGAGGAAGCGGCGGAGCGTGGCGACCAGGTCACCAGGGTGCTGGTCGCCCGGGACATGCGCCCGTCGGGCGTGGAGCTGACGGAGGCGTTCGGCGAGGGCGTCCGGTCCCAGGGCCTGGACGTGGTCGACCTCGGTCTCGGTTCCACCGACCTGCTCTACTTCGCCTCCGGCTCGCTGGACGCCCCCGGCGCCATGTTCACCGCCTCGCACAACCCGGCGCAGTACAACGGCGCCAAGTTCTGCCTGGCCGGTGCCCGCCCCGTCGGCGAGGACACCGGCCTGGGCCGCATCCGCGAGGTCGGCACCGCCTTCCTGGCCGGCCAGGTCGAGCCGACCGACCGCCAGGGCTCGCTCAGCCACCAGGACGTGCTCGACGCGTTCGCCGACCACGTGCGGTCCTTCGTCGACGTGAGCGCGCTGCGCCCGCTCAAGGTCGTGGCCGACACGGCCAACGGCATGGGCGGTCTGGTCGTCCCTGCGGTGTTCTCCACGCTGCCGTTCGAGCTCGAGATCATGTACGGCGAGCTGGACGGCACGTTCCCGAACCACCCGGCGGACCCGATCCAGCCCGAGAACACCGAGGACCTTCGGCGCCGGGTCGTGGCGGCCGGCGCGGACGTGGGGCTCGCCTTCGACGGCGACGCCGACCGCGTGTTCCTGGTGGACGAGCACGGCGTCGGCCTGTCCGGCTCCACCACCACGGCGATCATCGCGGCCGGCATCCTGGACAAGCACCCCGGCGAGACGGTCATCCACAACCTGATCTGCTCCCGCACGGTGCCCGAGGTGGTCCGCGAGCACGGCGGCACGCCGGTGCGCACCCGGGTCGGTCACTCGTTCATCAAGCAGGTGATGGCGGCGACCGGTGCGATCTTCGGCGGCGAGCACTCGGCGCACTACTACTTCCGCGACAACTACCGGGCGGACTCCGGGCTGATCGCCGCGCTGGTCGTGCTCGAGCAGCTGTCCGTGTCCGGGAAGTCGCTGTCCGAGCTCCGGGCGCCGTTCGAGCGCTACGCGGACTCGGGCGAGATCAACACGCGGGTCGACGACCCCGCTGCGGTCATCGAGCGCGTCGCCGAGCACTTCGCGGCGTTGCCCCAGGACCGGCTCGACGGCCTCACCGTCGACGGCGGCGACTGGTGGTTCAACCTGCGCCCGTCCAACACCGAGCCGCTGCTGCGGCTGAACCTCGAGGCACCCGACGCGGACCAGTGCGCCAAGCGCGTGGAAGAGGTCCGCGGCGTGATGACCGCCTGAGCCCAGGAGGCACCCGATCATGACGACCGACCAGACACTCGACCCGCGACTGCTCGAGATCCTCGCCTGCCCCGAGGACAAGGGCCCGCTGCTCTACTTCGCCGACGAGCAGGTGCTCTACAACGACCGCCTGCACCGCAAGTACGAGGTGCGCGACGGCATCCCCGTCATGCTCATCGACGAGGCCACGTCCGTCGACGACGCGGAGCACGAGCGGCTCATGGCCAAGGCGGCCGCCGACGGCATCGAGCCGACCTTCGACGCGTGAGTCCCGAGCTCGTGGGAACGGACACGGCGGTGCTCGACACGCTCGGCATGTTCGGTGTGGCGCTGGGACTGCCCGAGCAGCTGGCCGACGCCAGGGACGCGGCGCAGGCGGTCGAGGGCCTGCCCTCCGCCGAGGGCGTGACCTCGGTCGCGATCCTGGGCATGGGCGGCAGCGGCATCGGCGGCGACGTCTGTGCCGCCGTGGCCGGTCCCGACTGCCGGGTGCCGATCGTGGTGTCCAAGCACTACGAGTGCCCCGGCTTCGTCGGTCCCGACACGCTCGTGTTCGCGGTGTCGTTCTCCGGCAACACCGAGGAGACCGTCGCCGCGCTCACCGCAGCGCGTGACGCCGGCGCCCGCCTGGTGGTGGTGGCAGCCGGCGGCGAGCTCGCCCGCCTGGCAGGGGAGTGGGGCGTCCCGCTGCTGCCCGTCGACGCGAGCATCCCCATGCCGCGGGCCGGGATCGGCGCGGTCTCGATCCCGCTGCTGGTGGCCCTCGAGCGCATCGGCCTGGTCGACGGCCTGTCAGACCAGATCGACGCGGCGATCGCCCAGCTGCAGGTCCGGCGCGAGGAGCTGCGCGCGCCGGGCAACCCGGCCGAGCGCCTGGCCGAGCGCATCGGCCGCACGCTGCCGCTCGTGTACGGCGGCGGGCCGCTCGGCGAGGTCGCCGCATGGCGGTGGAAGGGCCAGTTCAACGAGAACCCCAAGGTCCCGTCCTGGTCCAACCGCATCCCCGAGCTGACCCACAACGAGCTCGCCGGGTGGGCCCAGCACGGCGACGTGACCCGTCAGGTGTTCACGTTGCTGTTCCTGCGCCACGACCACGAGCACCCCAACGTGAGCCGGCGGTTCGACTTCGTCGCCACGGCGTGCGACGAGGTGGTGGCCGACATCCACACCGTGCAGGCCCAGGGCGACGGTCCGCTCGCGCAGCTCATGGACCTGGTGATGCAGGGCGACTTCGTCACGCTGCACCTGGCGGTGCAGTCGGGGGTGGACCCGGGCCCGATCGCGGTGCTCGACGACCTCAAGAACTGGCTCCGGGCCTAGCCGGGCCGGGAAGTCGGATGGACGCCCGGGAGCTCGGTCCGTCGAGCACCACCGCCGACGTGCTCGACGGCGTGTCGCTGGAGGGTCGCACGGCGGTCGTCACCGGTGCGTCCGGCGGGCTCGGGCTCGAGACCGCCCGTGCGTTCGCCTCGGTCGGCGCGACGGTCGTCATGGCGGCCCGCGACGACCAGAAGCTGCAGGCCGGGCTCCGGACGGTGCTGGAGGCGGTGCCGGGAGCGACGCTCGATCCGGTGCTGGTCGACCTGGCCGACCTCGCCTCGGTGCGCGCCGCCGCGACGGCGATCGCATCGAGGCATCCGGCGGTCGACCTGCTCGTCGACAACGCCGGCGTGATGGCGTGCCCGCTCGGCCGCACGGCCGACGGCTTCGAGCTGCAGTTCGGCACCAACCACCTGGGCCACTTCGTGTTCACGACGATGCTCCACGACCCGCTGGCCGCGGCGGCCGCCGAGCGCGGCTCGGCGCGCGTGGTGGTGCTGAGCTCCGGCGGGCACCGGCTGAGCGACATCCGCTGGGACGACCCCAACTACGAACGGGCGGACGAGTACTTCAACTGGGACGCCTACGGGCAGGCGAAGACCGCCAACGCGCTGTTCGCCCTGGAGCTCGACCGTCGCTGGTCGCCCGAGGGCATCCACGCCTTCGCGGTGCACCCCGGCATGATCGTCACCGACCTGGGCCGTCACCTGCAGCAGGCGGACCTGGAGTTCATGGCGTCGATCCGTCGCACGGACGGCCGTCCGGGCGACGGCGGCGGACTGTCGTTCAAGAGCGTGGAGCAGGGGGCGGCCACCTCGGTGTGGGCCGCCACGGCGCCCGAGCTCGACGACCACGGCGGCGCCTACCTGGAGGACTGCCACGTCGCCGAGGTGGTCGACGACCCCGCCGCCACCCACGGGGTGCGGTCCTGGGCCCGTGACCCCCAGGCCGCGGCGCGGCTCTGGGACCTGTCGGAGCGGCTGGTCGGCTGAGCGCCGGACGCCGCCGACACGCCGACGGCGGCGTGCAGCACGAACGTCCGTGGACCCGGTCGCGAGGGGCCCAGGTACTAGCCTCTGGCACGCCAGGGCTGACCTGTACCCGGCGTCAGACGACCCCAGCCCACGCTCGTAGATCCACACCCCCAATCTCGCCGCGCCCCGGGCGCGGCACTGGAGATCACCATGACGTTCACCGACTACAAGGTCGCCGACCTCTCCCTGGCACCCCTCGGCCGCAAGCAGATCGAGCTCGCGGAGCAGGAGATGCCCGGCCTGATGGCCATCCGGGCCGAGTACACCGACAGCCAGCCGCTCGCCGGTGCCCGCATCACGGGCTCGCTGCACATGACCGTGCAGACCGCCGTGCTCATCGAGACGCTGACCGCGCTGGGGGCCGAGGTGCGCTGGTGCAGCTGCAACATCTTCTCCACCCAGGACGAGGCCGCCGCCGCGGTCGTCGTGGGTCCGACCGGCACGGTCGACGACCCCAAGGGCGTCCCGGTCTACGCGTGGAAGGGCGAGACGCTCGACGAGTACTGGTGGTGCACCGAGCAGGTGCTCGCGTGGCCGGCCGACGCCGAGGGCCACGTCGGTCCGAACATGATCCTGGACGACGGCGGCGACGCCACCCTGCTCGTGCACAAGGGCACCGAGTACGAGGCCGCGGGCGCCGTGCCCGACACGGTCGAGGAGGACTCCGACGAGTGGGGCGTCGTGCTCGCCACGCTGCGCCGGACCCTGCAGGAGGACCCCCAGCGCTGGACCCGCGTCGGCCAGGGCATCAAGGGCGTCACCGAGGAGACGACCACCGGCGTCCACCGGCTGTACCAGATGTTCGAGCAGGGCCTGCTGCTGTTCCCGGCGATCAACGTCAACGACTCCACCACCAAGTCCAAGTTCGACAACCTCTACGGCTGCCGCCACTCGCTCGTCGACGGCATCAACCGCGCCACCGACGTCATGATCGGCGGCAAGACCGCCGTCGTGTGCGGCTACGGCGACGTCGGCAAGGGCTGCGCCCAGTCGCTGCGGGGCCAGGGCGCCCGCGTGGTCATCACCGAGATCGACCCGATCTGCGCGTTGCAGGCCGCCATGGAGGGCTACCAGGTCGTGCGGCTCGAGGACGTCGTCGACACCGCCGACATCTTCATCACGACGACCGGCAACAAGGACATCATCACGGCCGAGCACATGGCCCGGATGAAGCACAACGCGATCGTCGGCAACATCGGCCACTTCGACAACGAGATCGACATGGCGGGGCTGTACCGCCAGAGCGACATCCAGAAGGTCAACATCAAGCCGCAGGTCGACGAGTTCGTCTTCCCCGACGGCCACTCCGTGATCGTCCTCGCCGAGGGTCGGCTCCTGAACCTGGGCTGCGCCACCGGTCATCCGAGCTTCGTGATGAGCTGCTCGTTCTCCAACCAGGTGCTGGCGCAGATCGAGCTCTTCACCAAGACCTCGGACTACCCGCTCGGGGTTCACGTGCTGCCCAAGCAGCTGGACGAGAACGTCGCCCGCTTCCACCTGGACGCGCTGGGCGTCCGGCTCACCAAGCTGACGCCGGAGCAGTCGGCGTACCTGGGCGTGCCGGTCGAGGGTCCCTACAAGCCGGCCCACTACCGCTACTGACCGCAGCGCCGGCGCTGCGGTACCCGGCCGACACCCATCTCCGAACTCGCCCCCGGCCCCGTGCCGGGGGCGAGTCGCGCGCGTCGACCGACGGATCCGACGGAGTCCTCAACGTCGGCACCGCGGCGACCGATGTGCTCGCGATGGATGTGGCGGGGCAACGGGTCCACGACGGCACGTGGGCCCCGCACGGCGGGCCCGCGGCGTGGGTCTCGTTCGAGGGCGACACGACGGTCGGGATCACGTTCCGTGTGGGGTGGGCCGACGAGCCGCCCGCCTGGCGCGGCGTGTCGCACCTGGTCGAGCACGCCCTGCTCGCCGGCGCGGACGCGCCGGGGCTGACCGTCGCCGGCGGCACGGCCGCCTACACGACCCACGTCGCCGTCACCGGCGCCGCCGACCTGGTGGCCGCAGCGGTGGACGGGATCGCCG
>JAEXGP010000223.1 GCA_023450775.1 Actinomycetes bacterium
GTTCAGGTAGCTGTCGTTGCTGACCAGCGAGATGTGCTCCCCGATCTCAACCGTGTAGCCCAGCTGTTCGCCGACCTCGCGGATTCGCTCGGCCGCTTCGGACGGATCAGCGTGGAGGCCCACCGTCGTCTCCACGTGTGTGGGATTGTCGTCGGGCACGCGTCCGTTATCACCTTCGACAAGTCGGGCGTACCGGACCTCGGCCCCGAGCGCTTCGGCCAGTTCTTGCGCCAGCTGACCTGGTTCCGGCGGCGGCTGCCAGGGAAGATCCCAACCCTGTTCGTGATCGTTGAGTTCGTCCCACTGTTCCTCGCCGAACGAGAACTCCGTCGCGACGCATGCACGCCACAGGGCATTGCGCGCGAGCCGGTTCATGCTTTCCACCGCGTCCATCGAGTCGGGCTCGAGCCAACCGTCCTGTGCAACGATCGCCTTCACAGCGGTGAAGGCCTCCATGGGATGGACCATCGGGCAGTCCACCGAGTCACAGGGCCGTGCGAACGGCGGCCGAGCCAGCCGCTCGTACATGACGCGAAATCTGTCCTCAGGCCCCCAAACGGCATCAAGGACGCCCCGGACCGGTCGACCACGACCGTCGCGGCACACGTGCCAGCTCTTCCTCACAGTCCCCGATGGTGGCAGAAGCGGGAATGATCAGCGGGTCATCCGACCTCAAAGGATGTACCACACGCCTCAGGCGCCGATCGAGGTCGCCTGGTTCCTGCTACCTGGCGCCTGTCGCGGTGCGTACCGGCACTATCCGCCTGATATGGCGGGAGAAGCGTAGGTTCGGATGATGGGGTTCTTCGATCACGACTACCCGCGTCACTCACCGGAGCGCGACCGGGAGTTCCCGGATGAGGCCGTTGGCCGCAACGGTTGGATCGGCGGCGCTGTCCCGGAGGTGGTCGTACTGGCGAGGACGTCGGATGCGGTGGTTGCGGTGACGCACATGGCCGCGTTTCCGCATGGGCTGGAGGTGACGGTGAGCTCGTTCGTGCGCCGGCTGCCGGAGCCGTGGGCTGAGCACGGTTGGCCGCCGCTGCCACGGCCGGGCTTCGAGGGGCTGACTGATGATCACCTTCGCTTCGGGATCGAGTTCCCAGGCGGCGAGCGGGTCGACAACATCGGTCCCGAGTCGTGGCCACCCCGACCTGGCAGCGTCGAGGGGCACGGTCTCAGCTGGAACGGCGGGGGCGGCGGAATGACGGGTCACAGCTGGGACTACTGGGTGTGGCCGCTCCCGACCGCTGGCGAGGTCTCGTTCGTCTGCGAGTGGCCCGTGTTCAACATCGACGAGACCCGGGCGTCGCTCGATGCAGCGGTGCTCAGTGAGGCAGTCAAACGCGCTCAGAGGATCTGGCCTCCTCCAGCCTGACCCCGCCGCAGGTTCGGCACTGTCTGCTCGTAGAGCGTGGCGGCGTCTGCCCGGTCAGATCGTCGTGCAGTCGACCAAGCGAGTGCTGAAGATCCCGACGCTGCGCCGGCAGACGCGCTCTCCCGGAATCCCACCGGAGCTGCATGCGTAGATGTCGCCGACCTCGGGGTCGGAGGGGTGATCGCCGCCCGTGTAGGACTGCACGTCTGCTGCACGCTCGGCGGCGACCGACGCCGCTGTCACCTCGCACACGATCCCGTCGTTCAGCACCGACCGCACCGCCCACTGCCCGAACACGACAAGAACGACGCCGACGACCGCCACGAACGCTGCACCAATGAATGCCACCCGTCTGCCGTCCTCCACGGCGCGCAGTTTGACATGAGCATGGCGTCCCAAGGCGTCTGCACTAACGAGGCACACGAAGTTGAAGGGCCACTTCATGTCGCACGCCGGACGGCCGCGCGGCCACGTTCGAGTCCATGGGGTTGGTTGCGCCGCGGGATGCGGACGGCACCATAGAAGGAGGGCGCAGCGCGCGCGGCGCGGCCGGGCCGGACTGCGAATAACGCTCCGGGTGGGAGCCGATGAGCGCTCCCACCCCTCAGTCAGTCAGTCAGTCAGTCAGTGGAGCTGGGGGGAATCGAACCCCCGTCCGCCAGGCGGTCACCGAACCTGCTACGACCATTCCCGTCTCTTCAGCTCACAGCAGCTGAACCGGCGGGTCGGCTGGCCCCGAAGGGCCCACTGCCGGGTCTTTCCCCGGCGTCAGCGTTCTTTCACGCCGTCAGCGGTCTCTCCCTGCGGTCCACCCCCACTTCTGTTGCCGGGCTGTGGGGGTCCGGCCCCGTGCGCCATCGCTGGTCACGATTTTCCTCTACGTCACCTGAAGGATCAGGCGGCGAGAGCGAACTGCTCGTTATCGGCGGTTCTTGTTGTGTCCCTGTTTAACGAGTCCGAGACAACTCGGGTCGCACGCTCGGCTTCCAGGTCCCGACGTCGAAACCAGTCAGCCCCGTATGTGCAGTCGTCAATGGTACAGCCCGCCGTCGCGGGCCGAGTCGTCAGCTGCGGCCGTAGATCGACGGGCCGAGCCACTCCTGCCACAGCCACCGCTTGTCCTGTGGGTGTGACTCACCGTGGAAGGCGAGGCTCTTCTCGATCGTCGGCGGGGCCGTCGCGTCGCCACCCACGCAGACGCGGTCCGTCGGCTCGACCACGAACGCGCCCGGCACCGCTGCAGCTGCCTCCCGGAGGATGTCGTTGTACCAGCGGGTGTACTCGCCGGTCCGCGCCGGGGCCACGCCTTCGGGGCACACCCACGGCACGAACGCCGTGCGGGTCCCGAACGACAGCGCGACGTTCGCCCGGCGCACCAGCTCGTCGCGCAGCGCGGTGCGGATCTCGGGCGACATGGGAGCGAACGGTGCGCCGCCGCCCGGTGGGATCCACGCCATGTGCTCCCACCCGCCGCTGAAGACGACCATCCACGTCGGGTGCTTGGTCAACCCCTGCACCTCGCGCGCCGCCTGCTCGTCGCAGTAGCCGAGGGCCCCGGCGCCCTCGTTGTTGGCGTCGATCGGCGTGAAGCCGGGGGCGTACAGCACGCCGCAGCCGATGAGTGCGGCCAGGTCGATCCGGCTGACGTAGCCGGGGCGCTCGGCGGCGTTCGGGATCGGGTACGCGGCGGTGAAGCCGAGCGAGTCGCCGACGACGAGGATCGAGATCTTCTTCGGTGGCGCGGCGGCCGGGGCGGCGACCGTGGCGGGCGGCCCGGTGGGGACCGTGGCCTGCGCCGCAGCGACCTCGACCGGGGGCGGCGGCTCGGTAGGGGGAGGCGCGGTCACCGGTGGGGCCGTCGTCGTGGTCGTGGTCGGCGCCTCGGTGGTGGTCGTGGTGACCCGCTCCGCCTTGACGGGGTCAGGGAGCCGATCGGTCGCGACCTCGGTCTCGTCGGGACGGGTCAGCGTGATCGTGAGCGCGACCAGTGCGACGACGACCGCCGCCCCGACGCACAAGAGGGTTCCCGCTCGGCCCCGACCCACCCGGACATGATGCCCAATGGGCGCCCGAGGTATTCACTTCGTCCCGGCAGCCGGGAAAGGTTGCTCAGCCGCGCTCGCGGGCCCGGGCGATGTCCCGGGCGGCCTCGCGGTCGGCGTCCCGCTTGGCGATGTCCTGGCGCTTGTCGACCACGTTCTTGCCCTTGCCGAGCGCGAGCTCGACCTTGAGGCGGCCGTCCTTGAAGTACAGGCTCAGGGGTACGAGCGACAGCCGCTCGATCTGCATGCGCATGCGGATGCGGTCGATCTCGGTGCGGTGCAGCAGCAGCTTGCGGCGCCGGACCGGCTCGTGGCCGGAGTGCGCCTGGGCCCGCGAGTAGGGGGCGATGTGCAGGCCGTTGAGCCAGACCTCGTCGCCGTCGACCGAAGCCCACGCGTCGGTCAGCTGCACCTTGGACTCGCGCAGCGACTTCACCTCGCTGCCCTTGAGCACCACGCCGGCCTCGAACGTGTCGCCCAGCGTGTAGTTGCGCCGCGCCTGGCGGTTGCTGGCCACGATCTGCGTGCCGGTGGGCTTCATGGGGCTGCCTGTCGCATGGGGGAGACAACGTACCGCTCGACGGCGCCGCGGCCCCGGCTGGTTACGCTGCGCCCGTGCTGCGGATCACGCCAGAGCTCCACGTCCAGATGCAGGCGCACGCCCTCCAGGGACTGCCGCTCGAGGCGTGCGGTCTGTTGGTCGGCGATCCCGCCAGTCCCGGGGCGCCGATCGTCCGCTTCGTGCCGTGCCGCAACGCGGCCGAGAGCGCCATCGTCTACACGGTGCACCCGGTCGACCACCTCAAGGCCGACCGCGCGGCGGAGGACGAGGGACTGGCCGTCGTCGGGGTGATGCACAGCCACACGCACACCGACGCGTACCCGTCGCCCACCGATGTCGCTTCGGCGCCCGATCCGAGCTGGCACTACGTGATCGTGTCGCTGCGCGACGACGAGCCCATGCTGCGCTCGTACGTGATCGCGGACGGGACGATCGCCGAGGAGCGGGTAGAGCTCGTCGAGCCGTGAGCCGTGAGCCGCGCGCGCTCGCGGCGTGTCGCCGCCCGCCGCCCGCCCCGTCGGGGTGAGTGGTCGGGGGCGGTCGCCAATCCCTACCATGCAGGTCAGGTTTCGGAGGCCTCTCGCATGACCGTCTACTCGTCCGTCCTCGATCTCATCGGCAACACGCCGATCGTGGACGTCAGCCAGCTCAGCCCCAATCCCGACGTCCGGATCCTGGCCAAGATGGAGGGCCAGAACCCCGGCGGGTCGGTCAAGGACCGCATCGCGCTGTCCATGATCCTGGACGCGGAGGCCGACGGGACGCTCACGCCGGGTGCCACCATCCTCGAGCCGTCGTCGGGCAACACCGGCATCGCGCTGGCGATGATCAGCCGCATCCGGGGCTACCAGCTCAAGATCGTGCTGCCCGAGAACGTGTCGATCGAGCGCCGCCAGCTGCTCGAGGTGTTCGGCGCCGAGATCATCCCGTCGCCGGGCGCCGAGGGCTCCAACGGGGCGGTCCGCCGGGCGCAGCAGCTGGCCGAGGAGCACCCCGACTGGGTCTTCCTCTACCAGTACGGCAACGAGGCGAACCCCAAGGCGCACTACCGGACCACGGGCCCCGAGATCTGGGCCGACGTGCCCGAGATCACCCACTTCGTGGCGGGCCTGGGCACCTCGGGCACGCTGCTCGGCTGCGGCACCTACCTGAAGGAGCAGAACCCCGAGGTCAAGGTGCTGGCCGTGGAGCCGCCGTCGGGGGAGCAGGTCGAGGGTCTCCGCTCGCTGGACGACGGCTACATCCCGCCGGTGTTCGAGAAGTGGGGCGGCTACGACCTGCTCGACGGCAAGTCGATCGTCCGTCCTCGGGAGTCGCTCGAGTACACACGCAAGCTGGCCGACGTCGGCATCTTCTCCGGCATCTCCGCGGGCGCCGCGCTGGCCGGTGCCGTCAAGGTGGCCGCCAAGATCGACCGGGGCGTCATCGTCTTCGTCGTGAGCGACTACGGCTGGAAGTACCTCTCGACCGGGGCGTGGACGCTGGACCTCGACGAGGCCGCCGCCAACGCCGAGAAGGTCATCTACTTCTGATCCCCGGCGCGGCGCCGTCGCCGCGCGTGTCGGTGTCGCGGAATCTGCTGTCGGGATCGCGACGAGGGTTGTCGCTGTGCACCCCTGTATCGGGTCGGTAGCGTGGGCAGGTGCGTGACGGTCCGATCGGCATGTTCGACTCGGGGTTCGGCGGCCTGACCGTCGCCCGTGCCGTCATCGACCTGCTGCCGCACGAGGACCTCGTCTACCTGGGCGACACGGGTCGCTACCCGTACGGCCCCCGCCCGCTCGACGAGGTGTCGCGGTTCGCCCACCAGATCGCCGAGGAGCTGGTCGACCGGCGCGGCGTGAAGCTGCTGGTCGTGGCGTGCAACACGGCGTCGGCCGCCGCGCTCGAGTCGCTCCGCGACCGGTTCTCGGTGCCCGTGATCGGCGTGATCGAACCCGGCGTCACGGCTCTGGTCCAGGCGACGATCACCGGGCGCATCGGCGTGATCGGCACCGTCGGCACCATCCACTCCGGTGCCTACCAGCGTGCGGTCGCGGCGGAGTCCGATGACGCCGAGCTGATCGCGCTCGCGTGCCCCGGCTTCGTGGAGTTCGTCGAGCGCGGCGAGTTCGACTCCGAGCAGGTGCACGTCCTCGCGCAGCGCCTGCTGGCACCGGCGAAGGAGGCGAAGGTCGACGCGCTGCTGCTGGGCTGCACGCACTATCCGTACCTTGCCCGTACCCTCAACGACGTGATGGGACGCGACGTGGTCCTGGTGTCGTCCGCCGACGAGACGGCGTTCGAAGTCCGGCGCGTCCTCGCGGAGCTCGACCTGCAGCGTCCCGTCACCGACGGCGGGCGCGACGCGACCGCCACCTTCATCACGACCGGCGACGTGAACTGGTTCGAGGAGCTGGGCCGCCGCCTGCTCGGACCCGAGCTGGCTCGAGCGGAGCAGCTCTCGTGGTGAGGCCGGTCGCCGTGCTGAGGGCGGCGAGGTGGTGACCGACCTCGGGACCGACGTCACGCCCGATCCGTCGAGCCTGACCGTGACGGTGCTCGGGTGCTCCGGCACCTACGCCGGGCCCGGCAACGCGTGCTCCGGCTACCTGGTCCGCGGTGGCGGCACCTCGGTGCTGCTCGACGCCGGTCCGGGCGTGCTGTCGAGCCTGCAGGCGCACATCGCCCCGACCGAGCTCGACGCCGTCGTCGTCAGCCACTCGCATCCCGACCACTGGGGTGACGTGCCGATCCTGCGCAACGCGCTCCGCTACGTGCTTGGCCACAGCGGCGTCCCGCTGTACTCGACCGCCGACGCGCTCGGCGTGGTCGAGGGCGTCTTCGACGACGGCCTCGGCGATGCGTTCCGGCCCGAGGTGATCACCGACTGCTCGGAGTTCGCCGTCGGCGGCCTGCGCATCCGCTGCTCCCGGACCGCGCATCCTCCCGAGACCCTGGGGCTCCGGGTCGACTTCGACGGCCGGTCGGTCGCGTACTCCGCCGACACCGGCCCGGCGTGGTCGCTCGCGGAGCTCGGCGCCCGCATCGACCTGGGCATCTGCGAGGCGACCTGGCTGCAGTCCCAGGGGTACGAGGCCGACGGCCTGCACATGACCGCCGAGCAGGCGGGACGGCTGGCGAAGGAGTCCGGCGTGGCCGACCTGCTGGTCACGCACGTGCCGCCGATCGGTTCGGTCGAGCTGGCGGTGGCCGAGGCGTCGGACGCCTATGGTGCTCCGGTCGATCCCGCACGGATCCACCACACCTACCTGGTCTGACCGAGCGTCGCACCGGTCCGGCGTGACATCTTCGCCCCCAAGGAGCCAGCAGTGAGACCCGACGGACGCGCCCCTGACGAACTGCGCCCGATCACCTTCGAGCGTGACTACACCGCCTACGCCCAGGGCTCGGTCATGGTCACCTGCGGCGACACCAAGGTCCTGTGCACCGCGATGGTCGACGATGATGTGCCGCGCTGGATGCGCAACACCGGCAAGGGCTGGGTCACCGCCGAGTACGCGATGCTCCCCGGTTCGTCGCCCGAGCGGATCCGCCGCGAGACCAAGGGCCCGAAGGGTCGCACGCAGGAGATCCAGCGGCTCATCGGCCGCGCGCTGCGCTCGGTGTGCGACATGCGGGCGCTCGGCGAGCGCCAGATCCTGATCGACTGCGACGTCCTCCAGGCCGACGGCGGCACCCGCACCGCCTCGATCAGCGGCGCCTACCTGGCGCTGCACGACTGCCTGACCCGCGTGGTCCAGGCCGGCCTGCTGACCGAGGTCCCCCTCTACGACGAGCTCGCCGCCATCTCGGTGGGCGTGGTCGACGGCCAGCCGGTGCTCGACCTGCCGTACGTCGAGGACTCGACCGCCGAGACCGATATGAACGTGGTGATGACCGGCAAGGGCCTGTTCGTGGAGGTCCAGGGGACCGCCGAGGGCGCGCCGTTCAGCCGTGCCGAGCTCGACGCCCTCCTCGGCCTGGCCGAGGGCGGCATCCGCCAGATCCACGCGCTGCAGCGCGAGTACCTGGCAGAGCCGCCGACCCCGCGCCCCATCGGTCGCTGAGCTGTCGCGTGCGGATCGTCCTGGCGTCCGCCAACCCGAAGAAGGCCGTCGAGCTGCAGGAGTTGCTCGACGGCAGCGGGCTGGACCTGCAGGTGGTCGCCCGGCCGCCCGATCTCGCCGTCCCCGAGGAGGACGCCCCCGACTTCCTGGGCAACGCCCGCCTGAAGGCCGTGGCGGTGGCCGAGGCGACGGGGGAGTGGGCGATCGCGGACGACTCGGGTCTGGTCGTCGACGCGCTCGGCGGCGAGCCCGGCGTCCACTCCGCCCGCTACGCGGGCGAGGACGCGACCGACGACCAGAACCTCGACCTGCTGCTGCAGCGCCTGGCCGAGGTCGGCGCAACCACGCCCGAGCAGCGCACTGCACGGTTCCGGTCCTCGGTCGTCGCGCGCGCCGCCGACGGCCGGGAGCTGGTCGCCGAGGGCGAGGTCGAGGGGCGCATCATCGACGAGCGCCGCGGCGCCGGCGGGTTCGGCTACGACCCGGTGTTCGTGCCCGACGACGGCGACGGCCGCACGTTCGCCGAGATGTCGGCCGACGAGAAGCACGCCATCTCGCACCGGG
>JAEXGP010000232.1 GCA_023450775.1 Actinomycetes bacterium
TCACCGGCGGCAACTTCCTGTTCGGCGGCTGCGGGCTGGGCGCCGCCGTGGCGGCCATGGAGGCGGTGTGCGACCGGCCGCTCGTGTGGGCGACCGCGCAGTACCTGAGCTTCGCCACGACCGGCGAGACCATGGACCTGGACGTCACCGTCGCGGTCAGCGGGCGCAACACCGCGCAGGCCCGGGCCGTCGGCCACGTGGGCGACCGGGAGATCCTGACCGTCAACGCGGCGCTGGGGGAGCGGGACCTGCCGGTCGAGGGCCAATGGGCGGTGATGCCCGAGGTCGATGCACCCGAGGACTGCCAGGTGCGGGCGCCCCGCTTCGGCCTGGAGCGCTCGATCATGACGCGCCTGGACGTGCGCATCGCCGTGGGCCAGGGATGGGAGACGCTCGAGGGCAACCCCGTGCCCGACGGTCGCTCCGCGCTGTGGGTGCGGGTGCCCGACGTCGAGATGTCGGCTGCGGCCCTGTCGATCCTGGGCGACTACGTGCCGTTCGGCATCTCGCAGGCGCTCGGCTCGTGGTTCCCGATCAACAGCCTGGACAACACGCTGCGGGTCGTGCACCTGGAGCCCACCGAGTGGGTGCTGATCGACATCCGGGTCGACGGCCTGCACAACGGGTTCGGCCACGGCTCCGTCCACCTGTGGAACGAGGCCGGCACGCTGCTGGCCACGGCCAGCCAGTCGACGCTCGTCCGCAACCGCCGCCTGGACTGACCGCTCGCCGGGCAGCCGCTGGCTGAACAGCTCGCCGCCGGGACGGGCCGCTCGCCCGGACCAGCGGCCGCCCGTACCGACCGCTGGCTGGACAGGCCCGCCGCTCGCCAGGTCCGGCCGCCGAGCCACTTCGGTAGCGTCCGAGGCGTGAGCACCGATGCCGCCGACGCCACCGCCGCCCCGACGACCAGCGCCGTGGAGGTGGTGGCCGCCCTGGACCTGGCGACCAAGGTCCGACTGCTGTCGGGCCGTGGGTTCTGGGCGCTCGAACCCGTGCCGGAGGCCGGGCTCGACGGCATCGTCGTCGCCGACGGCCCCCACGGGCTGCGGTGCCAGGTCACCTCGGCCGACCACCTGGGCCTCGCGCCGGCACAGCCCGCCACCTGCTTCCCGACCGCGGCGGCGCTCGGCTCGTCGTGGGACGTCGACCTGCTCCAGGCGGTCGGCCGGGCCATCGGCGAGGAGGCGCGTGCGCTCGGGGTGTCGGTCGTGCTCGGACCCGGCCTCAACCTCAAGCGCCATCCCGCCGGCGGCCGCAGCTTCGAGTACCTGTCCGAGGATCCGCTCCTCGGGGGCCGGCTGGCCGCGGCGATGGTCCGGGGCATCCAGTCGCAGGGCGTGGGCACCAGCGTCAAGCACTACGCGGTCAACAACCAGGAGTCCCACCGCCTGGTGGTGGACGCCGTGGTCGACGAGCGGACGCTGCGCGAGCTCTACCTGCGCGGGTTCGAGATCGCCGTCACCGACTCCGACCCGTGGACCGTCATGTGCTCGTACAACCGGGTGAACGGCACCTACGCGTCGGACCACACCGAGCTGCTGACCACGATCCTGCGCGACGAGTGGGGCTACGGCGGCCTCGTCATGTCCGACTGGGGCGCGACCAACGACCGCGTGGCGGGCGTGACGGCCGGCATGGACCTGGAGATGCCCGGCAGCGAGGGCGCCTTCGACGGCGAGGTGGTGGCCGCCGTCGCCGGCGGCTCGCTGGACGAGGCCGCCATCGACCGCTGTGCCACGCGCGTGGTCGAGCTGCTGCAGCGCGGCCGCCAGGACGGCGCACGGCCCGACCCCCGCCACGTCGAGCACCACGCGCTGGCCCGGCGGGCGGCCGCCGAGGGTTCGGTGCTGCTCGTCAACGACGGCGTGCTGCCGTTGGCGCGCCGCGGGACGATCGCGGTGATCGGCGGCTTCGCCACGCACCCCCGCTACCAGGGTGCGGGCAGCTCGCAGGTGAACCCCACCCGTGTGGACGCCGCGCTCGACATGATCCGCGAGCGGGTGGGCGGCTCGGCCACGGTGACGTTCGCCGAGGGCTACGACGCCCGCACGGGCACGTCCACGCCCGAGCAGTTCGCCGACGCGCTGGCCACGGCCCGCGACGCGGACGTGGTCGTGTGCTTCGCGGGGCTGCCCGCGGCGTGGGAGTCCGAGGGCTTCGACCGCAGCACGCTCGACCTGCCCGACGGCCACGTGCGGCTGATCGAGGCGCTGGCCGCCACCCCGGTGCCGGTCGTGGTCGTGCTGAGCAACGGCGGAGTGGTCCACATGCCGTGGGCCGACCGGGTGGAGGCGGTGCTCGAGTGCTGGCTCGGCGGCCAGGCCGGCGGCGGTGCGGTGGCGGACGTGCTGTTCGGCGACGCCGAGCCGGGCGGACGGCTGGCCGAGAGCGTGCCGGTCCACGTCGCCCAGCTGCCGGCGGACCGCAACTTCCCGGGCTCGCCCCGGCAGGTGGAGTACCGGGAAGGCCTGTACGTGGGCTACCGGTTCCACGACACGGCCGGCGTGCCGGCCCGGTTCGCGTTCGGCAGCGGGTTGTCGTACACGACGTTCGAGTGGAGCGACGTGGAGGTGCGCGGCGACGGCACCGACCGCGAGGTGTCGGTGACGGTCACCAACCTGGGCGAGCGCGCCGGCTCGGACGTGGTGCAGGTCTACGTGCGGGACCCCGAGTCGTCCGTCCACCGGCCGCACCAGGATCTGCGGGGCTTCGCCAAGGTGCACCTGGACCCAGGTGGGTCGACCGCGGTGACCATCCCGCTCGACCGCCGGGCGTTCGCGGTGTGGGACGTGGCCGCCCACGACTGGCTGGTCGAGGCGGGTCGCTACGAGATCGTGGTCGCCCGCTCCTCGGTCGACCCGGTCCTGGAGGTGCAGGTGGAGGTCGCGTCCGACGACGTGGTCACCGCTGCGCCGCGCCCGTCCGGCCTGGTGGCGACCGACGAGGAGTTCGAGGCGATGCTGGGCCGGCCGATCCCGGTGCCCAAGGCCGTGCGACCGTTCGACCGCAACTCCACGCTCGAGGACCTGGAGTCCACGGCCGTCGGCCGGCTGCTGTCGTCGATCGTGGTGCGGGAGGGCGCCAAGCGCGCCGCGCAGGAGTTCCCCGACCCCGACGACGCCACGATCGAGATGGTCCGGTCGTCGCTCAAGGAGGGCCCGGTCCGCATGCTCGTCCTGATGGGCGGCGGGATCCTGGACTTCGCACAGGCGGACGTGCTGCTGCAGGCGCTGGACGGCCGCTGGACAGCGGCGGCCCGCTCGGTGGTGGCGGGCCTGACGTCCCGGCTCCGCCGCGAGTAGCTCGGCATCGCG
The DNA here is from genome assembly GCA_023450775.1 of Actinomycetes bacterium. Taxonomy (GTDB): domain Bacteria; phylum Actinomycetota; class Acidimicrobiia; order Acidimicrobiales; family Microtrichaceae; genus Dermatobacter. The sequence goes on from JAEXGP010000232.1 coordinate 3,318, forward strand.
CCCGACCGCGTCGAGGAGCGGACCGCCGCCGCGCCCCGGCGCAGCGCCGGGCCGCTCGCAATAGGCTCCGCGGCCATGGCCGACCACACCCCTCCCGAAGGTCCCCGCTGGGGCATGACGATCCCGTTCGACGGCGTGCCCCTGCACGAGCAGCGGGACTGGTACGTGGAGCTGCAGGACCTGGGCTACACCGACGTCTGGTCCGCCGAGGCCATGGGCGCGGACGCCTTCACGCCGCTCGCGCTGGCCGCCGCGTGGGCGCCCGAGCTGCGACTCGGCAGCGCGATCGTCCCCGCCTACACGCGCGGCCCGGCCTGTCTCGCCCAGAGCGTGGCGTCGCTCGCCGATGCGGCTCCGGGCCGGTTCGCGTTCGGCATCGGCACGTCGTCCGACGTCATCGTCGAGCGCTGGAACGGCATCCCGTTCGACGAGCCGTACCGCCAGGTCAAGGACATGGTGCGCTTCCTCCGGGAGGCCATGTCGGGGGAGAAGGTGTCCGGCACGTTCGGCTCGTCCGAGGTCAAGGGCTTCCGGCTGGGCATCCGGCCCGAGGTGGAGCCCCCGATCCTCATCGCCGCGTTGCGCGAGGGCATGCTCCGCCTCGCCGGCCGGGAGGGCGACGGCGCGATCGTCAACTGGTTGTCGGCCGAGGACGTCCGCACGGTCGCCCCGATCGTGCAGCAGGCGTCGGCCGACGCGGGCGGTGGCCCCAAGGAGGTGGTGGCCCGCATCTTCGTGGCGCCGACCACCGACCGGGACCTCGTCATGAAGATGGGCCGCTTCGCGATCGCCGCCTACCTGACCGTCCCCGTCTACGCCGCCTTCCACGAGTGGATGGGCCGGGGCGAGCAGCTCGCCGAGATGGGCCGGCTCTGGAAGGAGGGCGACCGACCCGGTGCGCTGGCCGCCATCCCCGACTCGCTCGTCGACGAGCTCATCGTGTGGGGCAGCCCCGAGGAGTGCCGCGAGAAGGTCGGGCGCTACGTCGAGAACGGCGTGACCACGCCGGCCATCGCGATCCTGCCCTTCGGCGTCGACCAGCGACAGGCGATCCGGGACCTCGCGCCGGCCTGACCCCCGGGTTCGCCGTACGCCACAGCGAGGGCGTACGGGGACGAGCGCCGGGCAGGGGCCGTCACGGCGGGGCGTCGTAGGCTGGGCGCATGGCCCACCCCGTGACCATCGTCGACGTCGCGCCGCGCGACGGCCTGCAGAGCGACGGGCTGATCGTGCCCACCGAGGCCAAGCTCGGCCTCATCGAGCGGATCGTCGCCGCGGGCATCCGCCGCATCGAGACGACGTCGTTCGTCAACCCCAAGCGGGTGCCGCAGATGGCCGACGCCGCCGAGGTCATGGCGGGCCTGGCGGCGCGGCGGGCCGAGGTGGCCGAGGACGACCCGCTGCGGCAGGCGTCGTTCATCGGGCTCGTGCTCAACCGCAAGGGCCTGGACCGCGCGCTCGAGGCCGGCTGCGACGAGGTCAACGCCGTCGTCGTCGTCAGCGACACGTTCAGCGAGAAGAACCAGGGCACCACCACCGAGCAGGGGATCGAGGTCTGGGCCGACTTCGCCGCGGCGGCCGCCGAGGCCGGCGTCCCCGCCAGCGTCACGCTGGCCGCCAGCTTCGGCTGCCCCTACGAGGGCGAGGTCCCGGTCGAGCGCCTGGCCGACGTGGTGACCCGCTGCGTCGGGGTCGGGGGCCAGGAGATCGCGCTGGCCGACTCGATCGGCGTGGCCGTGCCCACCGACGTGCGGGCACGGCTCGGCGTGGCCCGCCAGGCGATCGCGGCGGCCGGCACCGGGCAGCGCCTGCGGGTCCACTTCCACAACACCCGCAACACCGGCCTGGCCAACGTGGCGACGGCGGTCGAGGAGGGCGTGGACGTGGTCGACGCCTCGCTCGGCGGCATCGGTGGCTGCCCGTTCGCCCCCGGCGCCACCGGCAACGTCCCCACCGAGGACGTGGCCTACCTGCTCGACCGCATGGGCTACGACACCGGGCTCGACCTGCAGGCGCTGGTCGACGCGGTCGACTGGATGCAGTCCGACGAGCTCCTGGGGCGCTCGACGCCCGGCGCGCTGGCCCGGGCCGGGCTGTTCCCTCGCACCGCCGAACCGGCTGCCTGAACCCCGAACCGGCCACTGCCTGACCGCATCGGGCCCGACGACGACACCGAGCGGGAACGGGCGCGTGAGGCGCTGCGACAGGGGGGTAGGTGCCGGTGACCGCACCATCCCTCCCGACGGCACGGGCACCGACACCGTGGTCGGCGCCCCAGCATCCGACCGGTGCCCAAGGGTGCCGGGTGCACCCGAACGGCGGCATCGGTAACACCTACGTAAGTGATACGCAGCGCCCTGTGGCGTCGGGCACGTCGGGCCCGGGCGCGAGCCCCGGGTCGATCAGCCGGCGCCGAGCCGCTCGCGGATCAGGCGCTTGTCGACCTTGCCGGACGCGTTCGTGGGGAGCTCCGGGACCGAGACGACCACACGCGGCCGCTTGAACCCCGCCATGCGGCCGTCCGTCCAGTCCACGAGCGCCCTCGCCCGGTCGTCCACGCTCGCCGCCTCCGCGCCCGGCACGTGGGACCCGTTCCAGACGACCACGGCGCAGACCCGCTCGCCCCAGGTCTCGTCGGGCAGGCCGACCACGGCCACGGCCGCCACCTCGGGGTGCTCGGAGACGATGTCCTCGACCTCCCGGGACGACACGTTCTCGCCGCCCGAGATGATGATGTCCTTCTTGCGGTCGACCACGTAGAGGTAGCCGTCGTCGTCGATGCGCCCGATGTCGCCGGTGCGGAACCACTCGCCGTGGTGCGACTCGACGGTCGCTCCGGGGTCGTCCCAGTAGCCCGCGCACACCTGGTCGCCGCGCACCAGCACCTCGCCGGGCTCGCCGGGAGCCACGTCCTCGCCGTCGTCGTCCGCGATGCGGATCTGGACCAGGGGAGCGGGCCGGCCGGCGGCCGACAGCAGCCAGGGCTCGTCCTCGGCCGCCCGGCGGTGCTCGTCGGGGCCCAGGAACACGGCGTTGCCGGACAGCTCGGTCATGCCATAGCCCTGCGCCAGGCCGACGTCGGGCAGCACGTCGAGCGTGCGGCGGAGCAGGTCGAGCGGCATGGCCGACGCGCCGTAGCCGATCCGCCGCAGCGACGCGAGGGCCCCCAGGTCGTCGCCGGCGTGGTCGAGCAGCATCGCCAGCATGGTCGGTGCGAGCGACACCGTGGTCACGTGCTCGTCCCGGATGGCGGCCAGCACGTCCGCCGCCTCGAAGCGGGGCAGCAGCACGACCGGCCGGCGGGCCAGGTGGTGCACGACCACGTTGTAGGCGGCCACGTGGAAGAGCGGGAACGGGAACAGGTAGACGTCGTCGTCGGTCAGCGGCCGGGCGAGCACGGTGTTGGTCGATGCGGCCACCAGCGAGCGGTGCGTGAGCAGGGCGCCCTTGGCCCGTCCCGTGGTGCCCGACGTGTGGATCAGCCAGACGTGGGTGTCGTCGTCCAGGCCGGACCGGGGCGGCTCGGGCTCCTCGGCGAACAGCTCCGCCACGGCGCGGGTCCCGTCGGGCAGGCCCTCGGCCGAGTCCGGCTCGTCCAGGCAGTACCAGCGCCGGACCGTGTGGAGCTCGGCGGCGTGCGCCGTCAACCGGGCCAGCTGCTCCGCCGTGCCGACCACCACCGAGGCGGAGCTCGACCGCAGCATGGCGGCCTGCTCGGCGGCGGTGTGGCGGATGTTGCCGAGCACGAGCAGCGCGCCGGCCCGGGGCACCGCGTAGAGCGCGATCACCAGCTCGGGCCGGTTGTCGGAGAACCACGCGATGCGCTCGTCGCGGCCCACCTCGTGGGCCAGCTTCGTGCCCATGCGGGCGACGTCGTGCTCCAGCTCCCGGAACGTCCAGCGTCGGTCCCCGGACACGAGCGCGTCGACGTCGGGCGCGGCCCCCGCCGCGAACTCGATCACCTGGTGCAGCAGCATCGTCCGACCCTACCGGGACCGCGGCGATCCCGATCCCAGCCGACCGGGACCGTGCTCAGCGACTCGGCCGGACCCGGCGACCCGACCGGACCCGGCGACTCGACTCGGTCCGGCGAGCCGACGGGGCCCGGCTACTCGGCCAGGCCGACCGGCTCGTCGTCGACGATCTGGTCGAGGTACTCCGACAGCCCGTGACCCAGGGTCGCGGACTCGTCGTCGCCGAGGGCACGGTCCAGGTGCCAGCGGGTGAGGCCCTCCGAGATGCGGGTGACGCGGCCCTCGCGGCGGTTGCGCAGCGGGATGAGGTTCAGCACCTCGCCGGTGACGGTGCGCGTGATGCCCTCGTCGCCGTCACGACCGGTCGAGAACGTGGCGTGCACCTTGGAGTGGTACGAGCCGGTGCCGGTCCAGTCGGTGCGCAGCTGCACGTCGCGCACCACGTGCAGGTCGTGGCCGTCCCACACGAAGCCCCCGCGGGTGCCGGGGCCGTCGGGGCGGGCGATCCGGGACAGCATGAGCCCCGTCCCGTCGGCGAAGTTCATGGTCAGCCAGCGGTAGTACCAGGGCGCCTGCCACGTGCGGGGGCCCCAGGAGTGGTCCCGCAGGCCCAGGCCCGAGACCGTCCAGGTCTGGTCCTCGACGGAGATCGTCCCGCTCGCCCGGACGAGCTGCTCGTAGTGGCCCTTGGCGAACTCCTCGCCCGGTCGCTCGTGCGACTCCTCGGGCTCGCCGCCGAACGGTCGGGCGACGCCCTCGTAGGAGAGCTGCACCGACGCCGTGCCGTACGGGTTGTCCGAGAACGCCTGGCGGGGGTCCGCCATGTCGAGCGGCTGGTCGAGCAGCACGAGCTTGCCGCCGTAGGAGACGTCGATCCGTCCTCCGCCGTCGCCCTCGGTGCGGAACGGCTCGAGCACCTCGAACGAGGCGCCGCCCGCGTCGAAGCGCTCGTTGCCGTCGATCTCCGCCCGCCGGAACATGAACGCCACCCGGCCGTCGGGCAGGTACAGGCACACGGTCATCTCCGCATGGCCCTCGTTCGGGCGGTTGCCGATCCGCACGAACCCGCCCAGGTGGGCGGCCGGGTCGTACACGTTGAAGTACATCGACTCGTTGAACGTGGGCTCGGGGCCCGGGTGCATGTACTCGTCCGACGGCTCCAGCCGCACGCGCATGGTCTGTCCCCCTGGTCCGAGGCGGCGGTCGCGGCCTCGGCCCGGACTCTACGACCGAGCCCGAGGCGACGCGTCCACACCGCCCCCGTCGGCGAGTCGAAGGGCGGCGGTCAGGTGGGCGGCGAGGTCGGCCACATCGGTGTGGGCGTTGAGGCCGCTCGGGTTCGGCATGACATGCACCGGACGGCCGCCGAGCGTGCGCTCCTGCGTGCCGAGACCGGCCCTGCGGTCGCCGGTCGCCAGCCGCCAGCCCGTCACGCCCAGCACGCAGACGGCTCCCGGCCGCAGCCAGCGGCACAGCGCGTCGAGACGCTCCAGCCCGTGACGGAACTCGTCGGGGCGCAGCTCGCCGGCCTTGGCGGTGGCCCGCTTCACCAGGTCGGACATGCCGATCGAGTGGTGCACGAGCAGGTGGAGCGGGTCGCGGTCGACGGTGGCCAGGCCCGCCTGGAGCAGCGCCGGCCACGCCCGGTTGCCGGGTCGGGCGAAGCCCACGCCGGCGTCCGCGGCGTAGAGCGACGGGTTGAGCCCGACGAGCAGCAGCCGCATGCCGGGCGCGACGGTGTCGGCGAGCGTGCGTTCCCGGCGCACCTGGACGGCCATTCGACCGCGGGTCGGATCGGGGACCGAACGCTCGACGGAGAACCCGGCTCCCTCGAGCACGTGGTGGAGCAGGTGCTCGTCCCAGAGCGAGAAGGACCGGCCGGGGAAGTCGTCGCCGTCGTGGGGCCCGTGCTCGGTGCCCGCGGCCGGGCCGTCACCCGGGACGACGGCCGATGTGCCGTCACCGTCGGCCGGCTCGTCGGCGACGAACAGCCTGAGGTGCGCGCTTGCCCCCACCCGCAGCACCCGGTGCAGGTCCCACCACGCCCGCGGGCAGGCCCGACGGTCCAGGTGGACGTAGCTGCGCTCGGCCCAGGCGCCGTCGAGCGAGTGGCGGGCGAACGGCAACGCCCGCAGGTCGGCCTGCACCCTCGGTGCCGCCGCGTCATGACCCGGGACCAGCTCGAGCATGGCCCGGGCGCCGTCGAGCGCGATCGCCCCGTCGGGCAGCGAGGGGAGGTGCCAACCCGGCCCGCACCCGAGGTCTGCCACGCGAGCCCTCTCGGACCGCCAGCGGTCGAGCAGCTCCCCGGCCCCGGCGTCAGCGGGCGTCCGGCGCCGGGCCTGCCACTCGCCCGCCCGGGACTCGTAGACGTCGAGCGTCCGGCGGTGCGGGTCCTCCGCTCCCACTGGCGTCGGGCCGGCCGGCTCAGCTGCCGAGCAGGTCGGACTGGAGCCGACGCATGGCGCGCAGCCAGCGCTCGCGGTCACCCGCCCGGGCCCGCTCGTAGTCGGCCACCTCGGGGTGGGGGAGGATCAGGAACCGCTCGTCGCGGAGCCCCTCCACCACCGACTCGGCGACCTCCTCGGGCTCGATCACCCGCTGGGCCTTCACCACCTCGGTGGACAGCGCACCGTCGCCCATGCTGCCCGGCGCGCCGAACAGCAGCGGCGTCCGCACGCCCTGCGGGCACAGGCACGCGACGTGGACGCCCCGGTCGCCGTAGGTGATCGACAGCCACTCGGCCAGACCGACGGCGGCGTGCTTGGTGGCGGAGTAGGGAGCGTCGCCCAGGTTGGTCAGCAGGCCGGCCGCCGACGCGGTGACCAGCAGGTGGCCCTCGCCGTCCTCCAGCCAGCGGGGCAGCAGGGCCCGCGCCGCGTACACGTGCGCCATCACGTTGACGTGCCAGATCTGCTCCCACGTGGCATCGGGCGCCTCCACGCCCATGGCCGTGCCGATCCCGGCGTTGGCGCAGAACAGGTCGAGCCGCCCGTGGTCCAGGTAGGTCTCGGTGATGAGCGCGCCCACCTGGCCCTCGTCGGCGACGTCGAGCGTCCGGGCCACGACCGTCACCCCGGGCGCCGCGGCCCGCACCGCTGCGGCCACCGACTCGGCCCCGTCGCCGTCGAGGTCGGCGACGACGATCGCCGCCGGTCCCTCGGCCGCGAACCGGCGGCACAGGGCCGCGCCGATCCCGCTGCCCCCACCCGTCACGACGATCACGCGGTCCACGAGCTCCATGGCGGCGACCCTACGCCGACCGCTCGGGGCCGGTGCGGCCTTCCCGCTCCGCACGGCGCCGAGGGCGTCAGGTCACGGCGTCGATCGTCGCCTCGATCGTGCCCACGCGGTCCTCGCCCCACGGCAGCGGCATGATCACCGGCACCTCCACGCCCGCGTCGCGGTACTCCTGGACCGCCGCGGCGACCCGGGCGGCGTCACCGCAGATGTCGATCGCGTCCACCATGCGGTCCGAGACCGCGGCCACCGCGGCCTGCCGGTCACCCGCGTGGTGCGCGGCGCGCAGCGCGGCGATCTCGTCGCCGAACCCGGCCCGCTCGAACGCCGACGCGTAGGCGTCCACGACCGCGTACGAGAACAGGTCCTTGCGCCCCGCCGGCCGGGCGGCCTCGGTGTCGCACACGCCGACGTGCACGTACGCGTAGATCGTGCAGGACCCGGGCTCGCGCTGCGCGAACTGCTCGCCGGCGCGGACCTGCTCGACGCACCACGGCACGGCGCTGGCGGGCAGGTAGTTGAGCAGCACGCCGTCGGCGAGCTCGCCGGCCAGCCGGAGCATCCGCCGGTTGAGCGCGCCGAGCACGAGCTTGGGTCGGCGCTCGCCCAGGCGGACCCCGAGTCGGAACCGCTCGGCGCGGTAGAACTCGCCGTCGTAGCCCACCCCCTCGCCCGACAGGCAGGCGGAGGTCAGTTCGAGGAACTCGCGCACCTGCGCGACGGGCCGTTCGCCGTAGTCGGCGCCGTGCCAGCGGCCGACGACGACCGGGGAGGAGATGCCCACGCCGAGCAGGATGTCCCGGTCGGGCGCCAGGGCCTGGAGGGTGGCCGCTCCCATGGCGGTGGCCTGCGGCGTGCGCAGCTGGAGCGCCAGCACGCCGGTGCCGAGGTCGAGCCCGCCCACCGACGCCGCCACCGCGCCGAGCGTGGCGAAGGCCTCGGGCCCGACGGTCTCGGCGGTCCAGTACGAGCTGCACCCGGCGTCCCGCGCCGCTCTGGCCATGGCGAGCCCCACGTCGAGCCCGAGGGCCTGGAAGCTGGCGAACGTGAGCCCCACGGGGGCCACCTCGGCGTCGCCGGGACGGGTCGCGGACGGGGTCGGAGCCATGGCGTCGCACGGTATCCCGTGTCGAGACTGTGAACCCTCCGTGAAGCGCCCCGGAATCGACCTCCGGATGTCCGATGCGCGGGGTACCCTCGATCGGACACCAAGTGGTGACCGGCACCGGGCCGTCATCGGGAACAGATCCTGTCCTCCGGGGTAGGGACGCTCCCGACGGGGTCCCGGCGAGGCGAACTGGAGGACAAGGTGACCGAGGTCAAGGATCCGCAGACCGACGAGTCCATCCGAGCGGCCATGCAGCTCATCGATCAGGGCCTCGGTGACATCGCCGACCGCTCCATCGTGTCGACCTCCGAGATGGCCGACCTCCTCCTGGACGTCCGGTCGCTCCTCTCCCGCCTCGACGCCGAGGTGCACATCAACTGATCGCCGACCGCCCGGGTGCGGGCGGTCACCAGAACCGGACGAACGCGTCCCTGCGCCAGCGGGGGCGCGTTCGTCGTTCCGGCCGCGAGCAGCGGAACCGGGCCGCGTCAGGCGGTGACGTGCAGGTCGGGGGTGCGACGGGTCGCGACGCCGCCGGCGGCCAGGACCTCGTCGTAGGCGCGGTCGAGCGCGGCGAGCAGGCCGTCGGGGTCGGGCACGGCGGCCCGGTCGGCGAGCAGGCCCAGGAACAGCCAGCCCCGGTACGACATGGTCGTGAGGTTGAACGACGTGTTCAGCAGCGGACCCAGGGGATAGTTGCCCTCCAGGTGAGCGCCGGCCATGAACAGGTCGAACGGTGCCGCCCGCACGTTGGAGCACACGAAGTCGATCGCCCCGGCGGTGCGCCCGGCGATGCCGACCAGCGCCGAGGCGGGGAGCAGGCGTGCCGCCGCGGCGGGGCCGTCCAGCGTGACGGTGCCCTGGCCGTGCTTCACGTGGTCGAGGCG